>JACPAT010000170.1 GCA_016180655.1 Candidatus Methylomirabilota bacterium
AGGACAGCGACATCGATCTCTTGATTGTGAAGGAGACGTCCGACCGGTTCATAGACCGCTGGGTTGCGGTCCGCGACCTGATTGCTGACCCCGCGCGGCGGATTCCGGTAGAGCCGATCGTGCTGACTCCCCAGGAGCTTGATCGGCGCATTGAGAGGGGGGCTCAGTTCTTCCAGCGTATCGTGACCCACGGAAAGCTCCTCTATGCCGCGTGACGAGGTCTCAGGGTTGGTGGAAGCGATTCGACAGGAGTTGCAGTAGGCATGCCCAAGCGCACTGACATCCGCACGATCCTGATCATCGGCTCGGGGCCCATCGTCATCGGCCAGGCCTGCGAGTTCGACTACTCGGGGACCCAGGGGTGCAAGGCCCTCCGCGAGGAGGGCTACCGCGTGATCCTGGTGAACAGCAACCCCGCCACCATCATGACCGACCCCGAGTTCGGCGACCGGACCTACATCGAGCCGATCACGCCCGAGGTGGTGGCCTCCATCATCGAGAAGGAACGGCCGGACGCCCTGCTGCCGACGCTGGGGGGGCAGACGGCGCTCAACATCGCGGTGGCCCTGGCCGAGTCCGGCGTCCTGGACCGGTACCGGGTGGAGCTGATCGGGGCCAAGCTGCCCGCCATCAAGAAGGCCGAGGACCGCGACCTGTTCAAGCAGGCCATGACCCGCATCGGCCTGGAGGTCCCGGAGAGCGGCTACGCCCGGTCCACGCAGGACGCGCTCGAGATCATCCAGCACGTGGGCTACCCCGCCATCATCCGCCCGTCCTTCACGCTGGGCGGCACAGGCGGCAACATCGCCTACAACCGGGAGGAGTTCGAGGAGCATGTCCAGTGGGGCCTGAACCTCAGCCCCGTCCACCAGATCCTGATCGAGGCCTCGGTGATCGGCTGGAAGGAGTACGAGCTGGAGGTCATGCGGGATCTGAAGGACAACGTGGTCATCATCTGCTCCATCGAGAACTTCGACCCGATGGGGATCCACACGGGCGATTCCATCACGGTGGCGCCGGCCCAGACCCTGACCGACAAGGAGTACCAGATGATGCGCGACGCCGCCATCGCCATCATCCGGGAGATCGGGGTGGAGACCGGGGGGAGCAACATCCAATTCGCGGTGGATCCGACCACGGGGCGGCTGGTGGTGATCGAGATGAACCCCCGCGTGTCCCGCAGCTCGGCCCTGGCCAGCAAGGCCACCGGCTTCCCCATCGCCAAGATCGCGGCCAAGCTGGCGGTCGGCTACACCCTGGACGAGATCCGGAACGACATCACCCGCGAGACGCCCGCCAGCTTCGAGCCGACCATTGACTACTGCGTGGTGAAGTACCCGCGCTGGGCCTTCGAGAAATTCCCGGGGGCCGACGACACCCTGACCACCCAGATGAAGTCGGTGGGCGAGGCCATGGCCATCGGCCGGACGTTCAAGGAGGCGCTGCAGAAGGCCATCCGGTCGCTGGAGATCGACGCCTACGGGTTAGAGTCCAGGGCCCGGGACGGCCAGGAGGGCCGGGAGGCGGTGCTGAAGAGCATCCGCGAGAGCCTGCGAGTCCCGAAGTGGGATCGGGTCTTCCACATCGCCGAGGCGCTGCGCCTGGGCATGGACATCGAGGAGATCCACGCCCTGACCAAGATCGACCCCTGGTTCCTGGCCAACATCCAGCAGATCGTGGAGTTCGAAGAGCGGCTCCGCCGTCCCGAGAGCGGCCGGTCGCCCCTGATGCGCCTCCTGACGGTCCCCGTGATGCGTGAGGCCAAGACCATGGGCTTCTCGGACCGGCGCCTGGCCAAGCTGGTCGGCTCGGACGAGCTGACGGTCCGCGATGCCCGGAAGCGGATGGGCATCGAGGTCACCTTCAAGATGGTGGATACCTGCGCCGCGGAATTCGTGGCCTACACGCCCTACCTCTACTCCACCTACGAGCGGGAGTGCGAGGCCAACCCCACCGACCGGCCCAAGGTGGTGATCCTGGGGGCTGGGCCCAACCGCATCGGCCAGGGGATCGAGTTCGACTACTGCTGCGTCCACGCCGTCTTCGCCCTGAAGGCGCTCGGGTACGAGACCATCATGGTCAACTGCAACCCCGAGACGGTCTCGACGGATTACGACACGGCGGACCGCCTCTACTTCGAGCCGCTCACGCTGGAGGACGTCCTCAACATCGTGGACCGGGAGAAGCCGGCGGGGGTCATCGTCCAGTTCGGCGGGCAGACGCCGCTGAAGCTGGCGGTGCCCCTCCAGCGGGCGGGCGTCAAGATCCTGGGGACCTCACCCGACGCCATTGACCGGGCGGAGGATCGGGAGCGCTTCAAGCAGCTCCTGCAGAAACTCCGATTGAACCAGCCCCCCAACGGTACCGCCATCTCGTTCCATCAGGCGTCCCTCATCGCCCGGCAGATCGGGTACCCGGTCCTGGTGCGCCCCTCCTACGTCCTGGGCGGCCGCGCCATGGAGATCGTGTACGACGAGGAGGACCTGCGGGACTACATGGAGCGCGCGGTTCAGGCCTCGCCCGATCACCCCATCCTGGTGGACAAGTTTCTCGAGGACGCCATCGAGATGGACGTGGACGCCGTCTCGGACGGGCAGACCGTGACCATCGGCGGGATCATGGAACACATCGAGGAGGCCGGGATCCACTCGGGCGACTCGGCCTGCTCGCTGCCGCCCCGGTCCATCAGCGACACCCTGCTCAAGGAGATCCGCGAACAGACGGTGGCCATGGCCCTGGAGCTGGGTGTGGTGGGGCTGATCAACATCCAGTTCGCCATCAAGGACCGCATGGTCCACGTCCTGGAGGTGAACCCGCGGGCGTCCCGCACGGTCCCGTTCGTGAGCAAGGCCATCGGGGTTCCCCTGGCCAAGCTGGCGGCCAAGGTGATGGTGGGAGCGACCCTGAAGGAGCTGGGGTTCACCGAGGAACGGAAGCTGACCCACGTGGCCGTGAAGGAGGCCGTGCTTCCCTTCGCCAAGTTCCCCAACGTGGACGCGGTCCTGGGGCCGGAGATGAAGTCCACGGGCGAGGTGATGGGGATCGACACCGACTTCGGCCGGGCCTTTGCCAAGTCCCAGATTGCCGCCAATGGAAACCTTCCCCTGAGCGGCACGGTCTTCCTCAGCGTGCGGGACAAGGACAAGCCCGCCGTGGGGGCCCTGGCCACTCAATTGGCCGAATTGGGCTTCCGGCTGGTCGCCACGGAGGGAACGGCTGGGGTGATCCAGCGCGCCGGCGTCCCGGTGGAGCGGGTCTACAAGGTCAGCGAGGGGCTCCGCCCCCACGTCGTGGACAAGATGAAGAACGGCGAGGTCACGCTGGTCATCAACACCCCCGAGGGCCGCAGCGCGCGAATGGATTCCTATCCCATCCGGCGCGCGGCCGTGACGCTGGGGATTCCCTACTTCACCACCATGGCGGCGGCCTCGGCGACGGCCGAGGCGATCCGGGCCCTCCGCCAGCGCGGGATAGCCGTGCGGCCCCTGCAGGAGTACCACGCCACCGCCTGAGGTCCCCGTGCGCGCCACAGTCGCCTTCAACCGCCAGATTTCTCCGGCGTACCTGCAGCTGGGGATTGCCGCCCCGGCCTTCCCGGCGACCTTCCGGGCCGGCGAGTTCGTGATGATCCGTCCGTCCTGGGTCGGGGACCCGTTTCTTCCGCGCGCCTTCTCGATCTATCGGATCTTCACCCGACCCTCCGGCGGCGCCTCGTCTGCGGGGGATGCTGCACCCGTGGTAGAGATCCTGTACAAGATCCTGGGACGGGGCACGCAATGCCTGTCCCGGATGGAGCCGGGACAGGAGATCGAGATTCTGGGCCCGCTCGGCAACTCGTTCACGCTGCCGGATGACCTGGGGCAGGCGGTTCTCGTCGCCGGCGGGATCGGCGTTCCCCCCATCGCTGCTCTTGCCGCGCAAGTCGCCCAAATTCGAAATTCGAAATTCGAAATTCGAAATTTGGACGTCTTCCTGGGCGGCAAGACTTCCGAGGACATCCTGTGCCTGAAGGATTTCGAGGAGGCGGGGGCCGGCGTCCACATCACGACGGAGGACGGCAGCCTGGGCACCCGCGGCCTCATCACTGACGTGCTTCGGCCCTGCCTCCTCACGCCTCACGCCTCACGCCTCACGCTGTACGCCTGCGGCCCGCCGGGGATGCTGGCGGCGGTCGCGGGGCTGGCGGAGGAGTCGGGGGTTCCCTGTCAGGCGTCCGTCGAGGCGAACATGGCCTGCGGTTTCGGGGCGTGCATGGGCTGTGCAGTCGAGGTCAAGGGGGACGGCAAGAGCTACAAGCTCGTCTGCAAGGACGGGCCGGTGTTTGATTCGCGGGAGATCGTCTGGTGACAGAAGAGCCGAGAGCCGAGTTGGAAATGTGGAATGGCGAATGCGGAGTGCGGAATGTTTCCCTGCAGCCTGGATTCCGCATTTCGCAATCCGCATTCCGCATTTGAATGAGCCATGAGCCAAGAGCCAAGAGCCGCGGGATCCCCAACCCCCAATCCCCAATCCCCAACCCCCGTTGACCTGTCGGTCAACGTGGCCGGCATCCGGATGAAGAATCCAGTCATGACCGCCTCGGGGACTTTCGGGTACGCCCAGGAGTTCGAGCAGTACATGGATCTGAACCGGTTGGGGGCCCTGGTGGTCAAGACCATCACCCGCCTGCCGCGCCCCGGGAACCCGCCCCCGCGCATCGTCGAGACGCCGGCCGGGATGCTGAATGCCATCGGCCTACAGAATGTCGGGATCGAGGGATTCATCCGCGAGAAGCTGCCGTATCTCCGGCGGCTCCAGCCACCCCTCATCGTGAACGTGGCGGGGGAGTCGGTCGAGGACTTCCGGGAACTCACGAAGCGGATCGGCGACCAGGAGGGCGTGGCGGGGATCGAGTTGAACGTCTCCTGCCCGAACGTAGCCGGCGGCCTCGACTTCTCCACCGATCCGCAGCTCGCCTACCGGGTGGTCAAGGCGGCCCGCGAGGCAACGCCGCTTCCGCTGATCCCGAAGCTGTCCCCGAACGTCACGGACATCGTGGCGATTGCCAGGGCGGTGGCCGAGGCTGGCGCCGACGCCATCTCGCTGATCAACACCCTGGTGGGGATGGCGGTGGATGTCCGGACGCGCCGACCCAGGATCGGGAATGTGACCGGGGGGGTCTCGGGGCCGGCCATTCGGCCCATCGCCGTCCGCATGGTCTGGCAGGTGGCCCGGGCGGTCCGGTTGCCAATCATCGGGATGGGCGGCATCCTGACGGCCGAGGATGCCCTGGAATTCATGATCGCAGGCGCCACGGCCGTCGCCGTCGGGACGGCCAACTTCATCGACCCGGAAGCGCCCGTCAGGGTCATCGAGGGGCTCGAGCAGTACTGCACGGCCAACGGAATCCAGGACGTCCGCCAGCTCATCGGTAGCCTGGAGATTCCCCTCGGGATTGACGAATGAAAGACAACGAGTGGCAGGGGAGTCAGGTCTGGCTGTGGGCGCCGGTGGTGCTCGCGGCGGGGGGCGTTCTCGTCTCCGGGTACCTGAGCGTGAAGCGATTCACCGGCGGCAGCCTGGCGTGTACCCGCTGGGCGGAATGCGACGTCGTGAACAACAGTGTGTACGCCAAGTTCTACGGCGTCCCGGTCGCGTTCATCGGGCTGGCGGGGTACCTCGTGCTTCTGGGCCTGGCCCTGGCCGCCCTGCAGGCGGCTGCCCCGGTTCAGCGCCGCCTCCTGGCCCTGGGTTTCCTCCTGGCCCTGGGGGGCGTCGGCTTCTCCGCCTATCTCACCTACCTCGAGCTGTACGTCATCGAGGCGATCTGCGTGTGGTGCGTCATCTCCGCGGTCCTCATCACCCTGCTGGTCCTCCTCGGCGGCCTCAACCTCTGGCGCAATGCCCCTCATCCTCTTGGCACATCCCCCACACCCTCATCACTCCGCCCATAGCGCCTGAGCCGCGACGACGTGCGCGCCGGGCCTGGATCCGGGCGGCCTGGGGTTTTGGCTGCAGGACCCTCCCGTGGATGGCAGGAACCGAGAGGGGCCAACGTTGCCGAGGGGTAAAAGCCGCGGCCAGGCGGGCGGTTCGCGGGGTGGAGCGATAGCTGAAGACAATGAAAGGACTTGACAGGACACTTCCAAATGACCATAGTAGTCATGATCGGCCTCCAGGAAGGAGAGGATCATGAATACTACAGCCGTTGCACGTTTGAAGGCTTCCCTCAGTAAGTACCTCGCGCAGGTGAAGGGTGGTGAGGAGATTCTGATCACCGAGCGTGGGAAGCCCGTGGCCAAGCTCGTCCCGTTGGCTCGTGACGCATCCTTGTTTCCTACCCATCTCCTCGACCTGGAGCGTGCGGGCCTCGTACGTCTCGGCACAGGCCGTTTGCCCGATGACTTCTGGAAAATGCGGAGACCAAGGGATTCGAAGGCTCGTGCCTTGAAGGCCCTGTTGGCGGAGCGGGAGGAAGGCCGGTGAGGTTCTGGGATGCCTCCGCCGTGATCTCCCTGTGCGTGAGCGACCCCTCTACGGCAATAGTTCGCCGGCTGGCTTATGAGGACGAGGCGATCGCCGCATGGTGGGGAACAATCGTGGAGTGCTATTCAGCGCTTTCCAGACTCCGCCGGCAAGGAGATTTCACGACGTCGGATGTCGCTCGGGCGCGGCACCTCCTGGATCGCCTGGCCGAGAGCTGGTCGGAGGTTGCGCCAGCCCCCGAGGTCCGAGACCAGGCCATCCGCTTGCTTGGGCTTCACCCGCTCCGAGCGGCGGATGCTTTGGAACTGGCCGGCGCGCTTGTGTGGGCCGATCGACGCCCGCGGGGTCACCACTTCGTGTGCCTGGACGCTCGCCTTCGCGAAGC
>JACPAT010000171.1 GCA_016180655.1 Candidatus Methylomirabilota bacterium
CAGGGGGGCAGAGGTGCGAGGGGGCAGGGGAGCAGGGGGAGATGGGAGAGCGAAGCTTGCACTGGTGACACCGATCACCTATACTTACTCCAGCTTCCCCGGGTGTCGCCATGACGAGTACGACGGCTACGCTCACCCTCAAAGATATCCTGACCCGCCTCACCACGGAAGGCGAGCTGTACGAAAAGCTGCCCGAGCAGCGCGTGCGCTGCTACGCCTGCGGCCACCGCTGCCTGATCCCGGAAGGCCGGGACGGGATCTGCAAGGTCCGCTTCAATCGGGGCGGCGTCCTCTACGTCCCGAGGGGCTACATCGGCACGTCCCTCCAGCTCGACCCGGTGGAGAAGAAGCCCTTCTTCCACGTCCTGCCGGGATCCCAGGCCCTGTCCTTCGGGATGCTGGGTTGCGACTACCATTGCGGCTACTGCCAGAACTGGATCACCTCCCAGGCCATCCGCGACCCGAAGGCCATCGCCCGGCCCAACATCCTCTCGCCCGAGGATATCGTCCGCTGCGCCCTGGACTACGACGCCCCCATCGTGACCAGCACCTACAACGAGCCGCTGATCACCAGCGAGTGGGCCGTCGAGGTGTTCAAGGTCGCGAGGGCGCACGGGCTGAAGACCTCCTACGTCAGCAACGGTAACGGGACGCCCGAGGTCCTGGAGTACCTCCGCCCGTGGCTGGACCTGTACAAGGTGGATCTGAAGGGGTTCGACGACAAGAACTACCGGAAGCTGGGCGGGCAGCTCCAGACGGTCGTGGATACGATCCAGCTCCTGGTGCAGAAGGGGTTCTGGGTCGAGATCGTGACGCTGATCGTGCCGGGGTTCAATGACAGCGACGAAGAGCTGCGCGCCATTGCGCGTTTCCTGGCCGGGGTGTCCAGGGATATCCCGTGGCACGTCACCGCCTTCCACCCGGATTACAAGATGGCCGACCGGGACTGGACTCCGGCCAAGACCCTGCTCCACGCGGTGGAGATTGGCAAGACGGAGGGCCTCAATTTCGTGTATGCCGGCAACGTCCCCGGGCGGGTCGGCACGCTGGAGAATACGTACTGCCCGTCCTGCAAGACCCTCCTGATCGAACGCGTCGGCTTCGAGGTGCTGGCGAACCGCCTCGGGCCCGACGGCACCTGCCCCACGTGCATCACCCGCATCCCGGGTGTGTGGTCCTGATTCGACTCTCCTTCGACTTGCCCTGAGGCGATTTTAACGGACCGCCCCTTTCCACCCACGCCTTTTCCCCGCCGCACGCCTCCGGAAAATCCGACACGGGCGGATCGGGAGAGAGACCGTGTGAGGAGGGAGGGCAGCGGGGAATATTGCGACAATTTCCCGAAGGCTCTACGCGGGGCGCGGATCAGGCGAGGGGGGGCGTAATCAGGACGGCTTCACATCCTGCGGGTCGCTGGGAGGTGTCTCGACGCTGGGATCGGCGGACGGTCCGGAGGCCTCCGGACTCCCTTGGAGCGGGGATCCGGTCTCGCCGGCTTCCCAGTCAATGGGTGGTCCCCCGCCTGCACCGCTGGTTTTCCGTTCCGTTTTCCGCTGGCGTTTCTCTTCCTGCCGGGCCTTGCGCGCCAACTCCTTCCGCCGTTTTTCCCCGCGATGCTGTCGAGAGCTTCCCGCCATGGCGCCTCCTTGGATCGCTTCCCTGCCAGGGTCCGGACCCCTGGCTGGCCTATCAGCCGCCTTCGGCCCAGTACCCTACCGCAGGAGCCAGAAATTCCCTAGCGATTTCTTGCCGAGTGCCTCGCACCCAGGTGGTGGCCGACCGCCATGGCTGCCAGGCCCAGCCCCAGGACCACGTAGAGGGAGAGGAAGTTGGAATGGGCCAGGACGAAGGTCGCGATCACCGGCCCCGCGGCGTTGCCCGCGAACCGCGCCGTGTTGATGAACCCGATGGTCTGGCCGTGGCCCCGGCCCGCGATCTGGGCCAGGATGAGGGGAAAGATCCCGGCCGCCAGGGCGGTCTGGATCATCCGGATGAGCGTGAAGGTCACCGGGCCCACCCCGAGGATCAGCAGGACCTGGAAGATCGAGGCCCCCAGCGCCGAGACCAGGACCAGTCGCTGAGGCGGGATGCGTCCGGCCAGCCAGCTCAGCACGTAAGAGCCTGCCGCGGCCGAGGCGCCGTAGGCGAAGACGATTGTACCCGCGGTCACCAACTGCTGCGGCTCGGGCACGTTGAAGTCCCGGAGGATCGTCGGCAGGACGCTGGGCAGGAAGACGATCTGCACCGTCCCCGCGAAGGCGATGCCCCAGGCCAGCCAGCGCTGTCGGCGGGGCAGGTCCTCTTTGGTGGTTGGGCGCGGGCGGGGAGGCAGGGGACTCAGCCCCACCAGGCAGAAGAGAAAGATGCCGAGCAGCATCAGGCTGGACGCCAGGAACGCCCCCCGAAAGCCGAAGGCCGCCGCCGCCATGGCGCCCAGGGGCGGGCTGAAGATCTGTCCCAGGGTGAGGGCGGACTGGTACATCCCCATGCGGCGGGCCAACTGGTCCTGGCTCGAGATGGCCGACACGATGATCAGCCCGATGGTGGAGATGCCCCCGAAGAAGCCCTGCAGGATCCGGATCCCCAGGAGCAACCGCAGGTCGGTGACGAACCCCATGAGGGCGACCAGGATTATGTGGGAGAGGATACCGCGCTCGAAGAGCACCTTCGGGCTGAACCGGTCCGTGAGATTCGCCCAGAAGGGGGAGCCGAAGGTGGCCATGGCCGAGGCGGCGCCCACGATGAGGCCGGTCCAGCGGAGCGTGGCCGCCTCGTCCAGCGTGCTGATAGTTCGGACGTAGAAGGGCAGGAAGACGAACATGAAGTTCAGGGCGAAGGCCAGGCAGAACTGGGCCGTCGTGACGACGGCGATGTCCCGGCCCTTGGGCGAAGGAATAGGAGCACGGCGCATGCGGCAATTTATACCAATCGTCACGACTCGTGTAAAGGCGCTTGGCTTGTTTCCTCCTCACACTCAACCGCTCAGGCTGCGTATGGCTTATCGCGTATGGCGTATAGTCTGAATTGGACCATACGCTATCTGCCATACGCCATGTGCAGTGTGTTGGCGGGGGCTGCTCATGGTGCTCATCCCCTCCTCCCGCTGTGAGACGCAATACGGACCGGCGGACCGGGCCGGGCGTCGGGCCGCGACCCTGCCGGTCCCTCCGCTTGCTGCCCCGATCCTCCTTGACCCGTCGCTCCCCCGGCTGATAGATTCCCGCTGGTCCGGGCCGGTTCAGGCCAGTGAAGACGGAGCTTTTCTCTGCCGGAGGAGGGTGAGATGAGCGGTACGATTCGCCTCACGACCGCCCAGGCGGTGGTGAGGTTCCTGACGCAGCAGTACGTCAAGCGCGACGGGGAGACCCAGCGGTTCTTCGCGGGATGCTTTGGCATCTTCGGCCACGGGAACATCGCCGGCATCGTGCAGGCACTGCAGCAGTATGGCGACCTCCGCTACTACCAATGCCGCAACGAGCAGGCCATGGTCCACACCGCTGCGGCCTATGCCAAGATGAAGAACCGGTTGCAGACCTTGGTCTGCACGTCCTCGATTGGCCCCGGGGCGACCAACATGGTTACCGGAGCGGCGGCGGCTACGATCAACCGGCTGCCGGTGTTGCTGTTGCCCGGCGACATCTTCGCACGCCGCAATGTGGCCCCCGTGTTGCAGCAACTCGAAAACGAGCACTCGCAGGATGTCTCGGTCAATGATTGCCTGAAACCAATCAGCCGCTACTGGGATCGCATCTGCCGGCCCGATCAGATTCTCACGGCGCTGCCCGAGGCCATGCGCGTGCTGACCTCACCGGTCGAAACCGGCGCCGTCACGCTGGCCCTGCCAGAGGACGCGCAGACTGAAGCCTATGATTACCCGGTGGACTTCTTCCGGGGGCGCGTGTGGCATGTGCCACGGACGCGACCCGACACGGCGGCCCTGGCGCGCGCTGGGCAAGCCATCCGCGGAAGTCAGCGGCCGCTCATCGTCGCGGGCGGCGGAATGATCTACGGCGGGGCCACCGAGGCGCTGCGGATATTGTGCGAGCGCACCGGCATCCCCGTAGGCGAGACGATGGCGGGGAAGGGGAGCCTCTGCTTCGATCACCCGCAGAGCCTTGGAGGCATCGGCGTGACGGGCACGTCGGCCGCCAACCGCATCGCGCGGGACGCCGACCTCGTCATCGGCATCGGGACGCGCTACAGTGATTTCACCACTGCCAGCAAGACAGCCTTTCAGCACCCCGCAGTGCGCTTCGTCAACGTGAACGTGGCCGAGTTCGATGCCCACAAGCACTCGGCCCTGGCCCTCGTCGGCGACGCGCGGGCGACGCTGGAGGAGCTCCTGCCGGTGCTGGCGGGCTATCGCGTGTCGGCGGAGTACGCCAGCGAGATCCAGCGGTTGCATGACGCGTGGGACCGGGAGGTTCAGCGCATCTACGACAGCCGGAACAGCCCGCTGCCGAGCCAGGGCGAGGTCATCGGCGCGGTCAACGAACTCAGCGACCCGGATGGGGTGGTGATCAATGCGGCGGGCAGTCTGCCGGGGGACCTGCATAAGTTGTGGCGCACGCGGCATCCGAAGAACTTTCATCTCGAGTATGGCTACAGCACTATGGGCTATGAAATCGCCGGCGGGCTCGGCGTCAAGATGGCGGCCCCCGAGCGCGAGGTGACGGTGCTGGTGGGCGACGGGAGCTACCTCATGCTGGCGCAGGAGATCGTCACCAGCGTGCAGGAGGGTCTCAAGCTCATCATCGTGTTGGTGGACAACGGAGGCTTCAAGAGCATCGGAAGCCTCAGCCGATCCCTGGGCCAAGGCGGGTTCGGCACGCGCTATGTGTATCCCACGGACGGGTACCTCCGGGGCGACGAGGAACCAGGGGAGCCGCGGATGCTACCCGTGGACCTGGCGGCGAACGCACGCAGCCTGGGGGCGCGCGTGCTTGAGGCCAAGACCTATGAGGAGTTTGTGAAAGCGTACCAGGCCGCCAAGGCGAGCGAGGTCACGACGGTCGTGTACGTGCCGTGCGACCGCTACGTCTCCGTGCCGAGCTATGACAGTTGGTGGGATGTGCCCGTGGCCGAGGTCAGCGAGATGGAGGGCGTCCGCGCCGCGCGTACCGAGTGGGAGCGGATGCGGGCGAAGGAGCGACTCTTCTGACCACCTCTACCGTGACCCCGGATTTTTCACCGCGGAGATCGCAGAGAACGCAGAGGTATTCGGGCCAGGCTCTTCGCTCGTGCAGGGCGGGAAGGAACTGTTCCGAGTCCCTGGGGCTGCTGGACCTAAATCCTGAGGAAAATGCTTGGTCATTCTCCGTGGCCTCTGCGGTAAGACTGAGACATTCGGGATGGCCGGAGGGCGGCGGTCCGGCGGTCCAGAGGGCATTGGCATCGGGACGACCGGGTCTGGTGGGGATCATGACGGCCAGGGAATGGCCCCGCACGGCCGTCTCCAAGAGCGGCTGGTGGGACGTGCCCATCCCCACCTCCCTGCCCAACAAACGGAAGGACTACGAGAAGGAGCGGGCCGAGGAGAAACTCTAGGGTGGCGATCCGGCAACTGGGCAATCTGGCAACGCGTCGATTGGTCCACTTGTCGATTCGTCAACGTGTCAGGAGGGTCCGATTAGCACGCTCTGCCCAATTGATTCATCGACTGATTGACCATTTGATTTCTTTCCTGGTTGCCGGATTGCCTGATTGCCCGCTCTCTGGCCCGTGACGCCCCTCGTCCTGCTCTTCACCCTGGCCTTCCTGGTGTCCGTGGATCTGCGGATCCTGGCGCCGGTGCTGCCGTCCATCTCCGCGTCGCTTGGCTCCACCCCGGGCACGGTCGGCCTCGCCATGACGAGCTATGCGCTGGCCTACGGCACGGGGCAGCTCGTCTATGGTCCGCTCTCGGACCGCCTGAGCCGGATCGCGGTGGTGCGCGCGGCGGGGCTGGGATTCAGCGTCTGCACCGTGCTCTCCGCCCTCGCGGTCACGACCTGGCAGTTCATCGGCGCGCGTCTCCTGGCCGGGGCCTTCGCCGGCGCGGTGATCCCGCTCACCCTCGTCTTCATCGGCGATACGGTCGAGTACGATCGGCGCCAGATCGTGATCGGCCGCTTCTCCGCCGTTACTTCGGCCGCGATGGCATTCTCCGCGTCCATCGGCGGCACCGTCGCCTACCTGGTCTCGTGGCGGCTCATGCTCCTCGCCTATGGGCTGCTGGCGCTGATCCCGGTCGGCCTCATGTGGCGGCTCGACACCCGGGACCGGCAAGGGTTCCCGGCGGCCCCAGCTCGCGCCGCGCGCTTCACCGACTTCCTCCGCAACCGTCGCGCCCGGATCGTGTATCTCGCCGTCTTCTTCGAGGGGTTCCTTCTGTGGGGAGGAGTGACCTATCTCGGATCCTTCGCAACCACGCGGTACGGCCTCAACCAGTTCAGCGTCGGCCTCCTCATCGCCCTCTTGGGCGTGGGGACCATGGCGGGTGGCCTGCTGATGGGGTGGATCCGCCGCCGGGTCTCCGAGAACGTGCTGGCAGGGATCGGGGGCGCGCTGATGGCCGCCGCCTTCCTCGTCCTCATCCCGCGCTGGCCCTGGGTGGCCTTTGCGGGAAGCATGCTCGCCCTGGGGCTTGGCTTCGTGGGCCTCCACACGACCCTCCAACTCCGGGGCACGGAGATCAGCTCGACGGCGCGCGGCAAGGCCTTCTCGCTCTTCGTCTTCAACCTCTTCGCGGGGATCTCGATCGGCACCGCGGTCCTCGGACGGCTGGTGGACGCGGGGCGCTACGAGGCGGTGTTCGCGCTCGCCGGCGTCGGCCTGATCATGATCGGCCTGGGCACCGCGCTAGAACATCGGTTAGCCTAGTCTTTGCGGTCAGAAATTTGCTGACGGTCGCCCGCGGAGCCACCCCACCAGACGACGGCCCGCGATGACGGGGGCATCGGAGTCCAGGGAAAGAGTCGTTCGCGGGGAGGGGGTTGGGGGAAACACCATGGTACGGGTTGGCACGGCCCCGATGAACTGGAATAACGACGACCTGCCCAACCTGCGGCCGAAGACGCCGATTCAACAGGTCCTGGCGGAGATGGTGCAGGCGGGGTACGAGGGCACCGAATACGGGACGGGCCTCCCCCCCGACCCGAAGGCACTCCGCGCCATGCTGGCGCCCCACAAGCTCACACTGGCTTCCATGTTCTGCTGGGTGGCCCTGGAAGACCCCGACAGGCAGCCATCGGAGGTCGAGCGGGCCCTGGGCATCGCCAGGACCCTGTCGGCGATGGAGGTCCGGGAGCTGATCCTGGGCATCCGGGGCAGTGCGGAGCGCATCGCCCTGGCGGGCCGCGTGCCCGCGGACGGCAGCGCCGGCCTCACCGAGAAGCAATGGGGCATCCTGGCCGATGGGATCCATACCCTGGCCCGATCGTGTGAGCCGCTGGGTGTTCGCCTGCTGGTGCATCCCCATGCGGGCTCGTACGTCGAGACGCGGGCCGAGCTGGAGACGCTGTTCAGCGTCACGGACAGGAAGGCCGTGGGGCTGTGCGTGGACGCGGGCCACTTGGTGTACGGCGGCGCGGACCCCGTGGAGGTGGTCGAGGCCTTCGGGCCGCGGGTGTGGTACGTCCATATCAAGGACGTGGACCCCGCGGTTCTCGCCCTGGCCAGGAAGCGAGGTCTCAGCTTCCTGGAGGCGCTGCGAGCATACATCTTCTGCGAGCTGGGCAAGGGGTGCGTGGACCTGGGCCGATTCATGGACGCACTCCGGAAGGTGCGATTCTCGGGCTGGATGGTCGTCGAGCAGGACACGTCGCCGGAGCCCCCACTCGAAACCGCCCGGAGGAACCGGCGCTACCTGAAAGAGACCTTCGGCCCCTGAAGGCCAAATGACTAATGACCAATGTCCAATGACCAATGAGACCGGCGGGTTTAACCCGCCGGAGGTTCAAACCGTGTAGCAGTAACCCCTCGGGTTTATCCCGGGGGAGGCTCAGCCTGCGGGGCCCGACCCTTGAGGTTGACCCTGGCTCCCTAGCCCCCAACCCCTAACCCCCGACCCCCGGTCTTGGAGGTGTCCATGCCCATCGATCCAGTGATGAAACGGGACCTGCAGGCCAAGGCGGTCCAGGTCCGCAAGCTGATCCTGCAGGCCGTCCACACGGCCGGGGCCGGCCACGTCGGCGGTCCCCTGTCCATGGTCGAGATCGCCGTGGCGATGTACTTCAAGATCCTGCGCATTGATCCCAAAAACTCCCAATGGCCGGACCGGGACCGCTACGTGCTGTCCAAGGGGCACTCCTGCATCGCCCTGTATGCCACGCTGGCCCTCCGGGGATTCTTCCCGGTGGAAGAAGTCTTCACCTATGACGCCATGAATTCGCGCATGCAGGGGCACCCCGACATGACCAAGACCCCCGGCATTGACATGTCCTCGGGCTCCCTGGGGACCGGGGCCAGCCCGCCCCTCGGCATGGCGCTGGCGGCCAAGCGCCTCGGCAAGGATTTCCATACCTGGGTCCACCTGGGGGACGGGGAGATCCAGGAGGGCCAGGTCTGGGAGATGGCCTTCGTGGCCAGCCAGTACCAGGTGGATAACCTGACGGCCATCGTGGACTACAACAGGGTCCAGCAGTTCGGATTTCCCAAGGACGGGAACGTGCGGCGGCGGGTGAATCCGCTGGTCCAGGTCCCCGAGAAGTGGCGGGCCTTCGGCTGGCACGTCATCGAGTGCGACGGTCACGACTTCGACGCATTGATCCCGGCCTGCGAGGAAGCGAAGACGATCAAAGGCCGGCCCGCCTGCATCGTGGCTCACACGGTCAAGGGCAAGGGCGTCTCCTTCATGGAAGGGGATTACAACTGGCACGCCAAGGTGCCGAGTCCGGAGGAGCTGGCGAAGGCCCTCGTCGAACTGGACGCGGCCCTTCCCGTCGCAGCGGGGTAAGAGCGTTCGGCAGTTTCCGCCACGGGCGGATTCGGCGGTTCGCACGGAGGTGAACTGCCGAATCCGCCATAGGCGGAAACAGTCGAACGCCGTTAGGAGGAGAGTGATGGCCAAGCTGATCGAGATGCGGGCCACCTGGGGTGAGACCATGCTGGAGCTGACCAAGACGCATCCGAACGTCATGGTTCTGGATGGCGACCTGGGGAACTCCACCATGGCCCAGATCGTGGCCTACAATGCGCCGGATTTTTACATGAACATGGGAATCGCCGAGCAGAACATGATGGGCGTGGCGGCGGGCATGGCCAGCGTGGGGCTGATCCCCTGGCTCAGCAGCTTTGCCTGTTTCCTGGCAAACCGGGATCTGGACCAACTGCGGGTGACCGTGACCCAGCCGAAGCTGAACGTGAAGCTGGCTGGCCACTACAGCGGCATCCTCACCGGAAAGACGGGCAAGACCCATATTGATGTGGAGGACATCGCCATCCTGCGGGCCCTCCCCCACATGACCGTGGTGGCGCCGGCCGATTCGGTCGAGTGCCGCCAGGCGATCCTGGTCCTGACCGACATGCCGGGTCCGGCCTACCTGCGCATCACGCGGGACGCGACCCCGGTGATCTTCGGCGAGGACTACCGGTTCGCCATCGGACCGGTGGTCCCCATCCGGGAGGGGAAGGACCTTACCATCTTCGGGACCGGCGTCCAGACCACGCGGGCACTGGAGGCGTGTGACCTGCTGGCGAGCGAGGGCATCAGCGCCCACCTCGTCCACGTGCCCACCTTGAAACCGATTGACGTGAACGGCATCGTGGCCGCGGCCAGGAAGACCGGCCGGGTCCTGACGACCGAGGATCACAACATCATCGGCGGCCTGGGAGGCGCGGTGGCCGAGGTGCTGGGACAGCACCATCCCGTCCCCATGAAGATCCACGGCCTCCAGGACTGCTACGGGGAATCCGGACCCAACGACGCCATGTTGGAGAAGTATGGCCTCACCCCCAAGCACATCGCTGCCGCGGCCAAGGACCTGCTGAGCAGGACGCGCTGACCGGTGAGCACCGGGGGAGCAATCCCACCCGGTGGTGGGCGATCCCCGCTCTCCGAATGGGGGTTGGGTTCGAGTATCATTCCCCGCTCCTGACGCGATTCCTCCTTTTCTAATCTCTTCTTCGCGCAGGGCCACCGGGCGCCGGCTGCCACCATCACACGCGGCCGGCGTGCCGGCTTTCTCCCCAGGCTGCCGGAGTAAGCGCTCCTGGGTCTTCGCATTGCGGACCCCTGGCGTCCGTGGTAGCTTCGCCCGAGAAAGTTCGCCGTCTGTTTCGCCCCAAAGGGCCGGCCGATCCGAGGAGGAAATGCCATGGCCTTCTTCGACCTCCCCCCAGATGAAGAGCTCACCCCCGAAGTCCGGCAGATGCTGGCGGAGTACCAGCGCCAAAAAGGGACTCCAATGGTCTCCCCCACCTGGAAAGCGTACGGCCGCTTGCCCAAGATCATCGAAGCGAGGTTCAGGGCCTATCAGAGTCTGAACTCCATAGGGACATTCCCCTGGGAGGCGCGGAATGTGGCAGTCATGCTCATCGCGCACGCCAAGGGATGTCAGGGCTGTTTTGTGGGCGCACGCCTCGAGTTGGATAAGCTGGGATTCGACGCGGCGACGTTGGACGGGATGTGCGCGAACCCGCACGCCCTCCCGCTGAAGGAGCGCGATCGCCGATTCGTCCAGTACGCTCTCAAGATCGCGACAGGATCAGGCGATTTGAAGCCGAAAGACTTCAGAGAGATGGCTGAGAATGGTTTTTCGAAGGAGGAGATCCAGGAGATCATCGCCTTTGTGGCCTACTGGACGATGAATATCATATTCACCCAGTCCGCGAATGCGGCCCTGGCGGAGGATTAGACCGGGCTGTGAACTGTCCTGCGTGCGGCCACGAGAACCGTGAGGGCGCGCGCTTCTGCACCTCCTGCGGCCGGACGCTGGAGGCGCGGTGCCCTGCCTGCGGTCAGGGCGTGCCTGCTGGCGCCCACTTCTGCGACGGCTGCGGAGCGGCGCTGACATCGCCTTCGCCTCCGCGGCCAGTCACCTCTCGGGCGCCGGCCTCCTACACACCCCAGCACCTCGCCGAACGGATCCTAACCGAAGGGCGGGCCCTCAGGGGCGAGCGCAAGGAGGTCACCGTCCTCTTTGTGGACGTCCAGGGTTCAACCGACCTCGCCGGTGTTCTGGACCCTGAAGAATTCCATGCGGTGATGGACGCCGCCTTCCAGTTGATGCTGAATGCGGTCCATCACTGGGAGGGGACCGTCAACCAATTCACCGGGGACGGGATCATGGCGCTGTTCGGCGCGCCCATCGCCCACGAGGACCACGCCCGGCGCGCCCTCCACGCCGCCCTGGAGATCCAGCGGGGATTCGGGGAGTATGCCGGCGCCCTTCGACGGGAGAAGGGCATCTCCGTCCAGGTACGGCTCGGGCTCAACAGCGGTCCGGTTGTCGTCGGGGCGATCGGGGACGACCTTCGGATGGACTACACCGCCCAGGGACTGACAACAAACCTGGCCGCCCGGATGCAGCAGGCGGCCGACCCCGGGACCATCATGGTGGCGGCCCCCACCTATCGCCTGGGTGAGGGGTACTTCCGGTTCCGGTCGTTGGGTCCCATTCGGGTTCGCGGGGTGTCCGAGCCGGTCGAGGCGTACCTGCTGGAAGGGGAGGGCACGATCGTCTCCCGCCTGGAGGCATCGTTGCGCCGCGGCGCCTCCCCGTTCCGAGGACGGGAGGCCGAACTCCTCGCCCTGGGGGAGTGCTGGGAGCGGGTGGTGAAGGGGCAGGGAGAGGCGGTCTGCCTGGTCGGGGAGCCCGGCATCGGGAAGTCGCGGCTGGCCTACGAGTTCCGGCGAAGCCTCGGAATCCCGGATCGGATAGAGGGGGCGGCCCTCTCCCACGCCAGGGGCGCGGCCTACTTCGTGTTCCGCCAACTGCTCCGCCAATTGGCTGGCCTTGAGCCGGGGGCCGATCTCACTGGCACACGCGAGCACCTTCATCGCCGACTGTGGGACCTGGCACCGGATCTGACCGCCCTGACGCCGGAGATCCTCTCAATCCTGTGGACTTCCTGCGAGACCCTCTCGCAACGGCGGACCAGTGGGCCAGATGAGTGGGGAGACCGGTTGCGCGAGGCGGTGGCTCTGTGGGTGAAGGCGGAGTGTGATCGGGCGCCCAGGCTCTTCGTGATCGAGGACCTCCAGTGGCTTGACCCGTCGTCGGAAGAGCTGCTCCGGCACCTGGCGCGCGATGCCCGGAGGCTCCGTCTCTTGCTCCTCATGACCTCCCGCCTTCCCTTGGCGGGCAGCAATCTGGAGCTGGTGGGGGTCAGGGAGTTGGTCCTGAAAGCGCTCTCGACGGATGACATCCACGCCCTTGTGGACGCTCAGGTGGAGCCGTACCCGGCGAGCGAACGCCTGCGGCGGACCGTGGCGGCGCAGGCGGAGGGGAACCCGTTCTACCTCGAGGAGTTGGTGCGGGCGTTCCGGGAAGGGGGAGACCTGGTGCTGGATCACGGGGCGTTCGATCTCCGCGAAGCCGCGGAGGCTGTCATTCCCTCCACCATCAACGCCCTGATTTCCTCCCGGATAGACCGGCTCCCGGTCACTGCCCGCGAGTTCATTGCC
>JACPAT010000172.1 GCA_016180655.1 Candidatus Methylomirabilota bacterium
CGTTATCGGCTTGAAGGGCCGATGTCCTAGGCCGGGCTAGACGATGGGGACATCCGTGCCCCCCGGGGCTGGATGCCCCGAGCACGATCCAGGGGGAGGCAGCGGGCACCTTATAGCATACGAGGGACACGGTGCCAAGTCTGTCCCGGAACTGCCGTCAGCCCCCCGCCATGACCCGTCAGCGACAGGCCCGGATGGGACGACTGACGGGTTCCGCGATGGCCCAGCCCGGATGCGCATGGTGGGCCCTGGGTCGTGAGCAATGTGAAACGACCTGGCATCGAATGGGCTGTCCTGCTTGCGGCCTCGACGTCTCTGAAGTAGCATCCACCCTGTCCTGCATCCCATTGACCCGGCATGCATCTTGGCTGAACAAGGAGGTCCGCCATGATTGCGATCACGACGATTCTGTTGCCTACCGATGGGTCGGAGTGTTCCGGTAAGGCGACGACCTACGCGCTTTCCTTCGCGAAGCGCTATGGCGCGCGGGTGGTCGCCCTCCACGTGATTGACCAGCGCTGGGAAGAGCAGACTCGGGTCGCCTTCGCCGAGGTCGGACAGGACCTGAGCCAGAAGATCCGGAGCGGCTACGAGGAGGAGGCCCGGCGGATCCTGCGAGAGGTCGCCGGGGCGGCGGGCAAGGCCGGCGTCCCGGTGGAAACCAGGATCGTGACGGGCATCCCGTACGAGGAGATCGTCGGCGTAGGCAAGGCACTGCCCGCGGATCTCATCATCATGGGAACCCACGGCCGATCCGGGGTGTCCCATCTCTTGTTGGGAAGCGTCGCGGAGAAGGTGGTGCGCCGGGCCCCGTGCCCTGTTCTGACCGTCCGCCAGGACGCAGACGACTCCGTCGCGTCCTAGCCCCCGAGGTTCGCCCCCCGGCTGGCCGCCACTGCCTCCGGGGGGCTCCCCGCTTCAGTCCCACCCGCGTCTATGGAACTTCCACCCAGGCCCATCCCTGCCGGATCTCCACGCGGTAACACCGAATCCCCGCGGGGGGATGATCCACCGAATCTCCGGTGCGCAGGTCAAATTGCCATCCGTGACCAGGGCACGTGACGACGCCGTCCTGTACGGCACCCCGGTCCAGGGAGAATCCGCGGTGAGGGCACGAGTTCTTCACGGCGTAGAACGTCCCGTCGGCGTTGAACAGGGCGATCTCGCGACCCCGGATCCGGAGGACCCTGGCTGTCCCCGGTGGGATCTCTTGGATGTCTGCCCCCCGGACGAATTGCGGCATTGGGTCAGTGACTCCCCGAGAGGGGTGCGTCCAGCAATGTGCTCGGTTGTGTACCCGACTACCCGCCGATTGTCAACAGACGCCCCGGCGGGGGCAGATCCTGTCCAGTCCTCGCCTGGGGCAAAGAGTGGTCAGGGATGATGCCGGAAGATCCCGCAAGAATCCATATTTTCGTTGACGAAGGACAAGCGAGTCATTAAGGTATCATCTTATCCCCCCTCGCCCCGGTGGCCGGGGCGGGTTCTGGGAGGGACGGGATGACCAAGCCTGGAGCGTCACATGGCCCTGCGAGCGGTGGCCCTTCGTCCGAGGTGCCGCGGCAATACGTCAACTTTGCCTTCTACCGGCTGGACGCTGCCTGGCGGCGCCTGCCGCACCATGAACGGGAGGTGGGGAAGAAGGACTTCAAGGCCGTGGTGGAGGAGTTCGCCTCGCAGGTGATCATCCTTCCCTACAGCCTGGTGGGAATTCGCGCGGACGCGGACCTCATGCTCTGGCGCATCAGCACCGACCTGGACCTGTTCCAGCGGATGACGACCAAGCTGCTCATGACCGGGCTGGGGGCGTACCTCACGCCGGCCTACTCCTACCTGGCCATGACCAAGCGCTCGACCTACGTCGACAAGCTGGATCCGGATCATCCGGCCGAGCGGACGCGCATCGTGCCCGGGAAGTCCAAGTACCTGTTCGTCTATCCGTTCGTCAAGACCCGCGACTGGTACCGCATGACCCAGGCGGCGCGCCAGGGGATGATGGACGAGCACATCGCGGTCGGGACGAAATATCGTTCGGTGAGGCTCAACACCACCTACTCCTTCGGCCTGGACGATCAGGAGTTCGTCGTGGCCTTCGAGACGGACACGCCGGGGGACTTCCTGGATCTGGTGATGGAGCTGCGGGGGACCGAGGCCAGTCGCTACACGCTGCGTGACACGCCGACCTTCACCTGCCTGGCGCGCAGCCTGGACGAGGCCCTGGATAGCCTGGGATGACGGGATGCCGGCCGCATTCGTCCGGAACGGGGGCGGCCGCGATCGGAGTTCCCCGGGCACGAGTCCAGCGAAAAGCGAGGGAGCGCCGCCGCTCCGGCCAGATCGGGAACGTCAATGCTGTGTCGGCACACGGTGCCGGACTGGCACCGATATGTGAGACCCACGGCGGACGCCCTGCCTATCTTCGCGGGGTGCCGCCTGCTGGTGAAGGAGGGCGAGCCGGCCAGCGATCCCCGCAGCATCGCCTGCGCCTTCTGGGGGCACCAGCGAGATTGCCCGGTGTACCAGGGCCCGGGGGGGCCGGACCGGATGCAGGTCGGGAGGACTGGCGGGACTCGCTCCTCGGATGTGCCCGTGGTGCTGGACGCGGTCTGGCCGGTCCGGGCGCCCGGGGTGCCGGACCGCATGCGACTCGCCCTCATCGGGCTGGGCGTGCTCTCCAGCGCGCTCCTGCTGTGGACGGCCGGGGTGGGCCTGGGGATCCTCGGCGGGAAGGCCCCGCCCACCGGGTACTTCACCGTGACGGTCGTGGCGGCGGCGGTTTCGATCGTGACCCTCGTCCTGGGCACGCTCCGGGCGTGGGTCCGGCGGTGAGCGGCGATCCCTCGTGACGCTCAAGGGGGCCGTCTGGCTCTGGGGCGTCACGATTGGGCTGGCAACACTGGGGTTGGCGACGCTCCTTGTGCTCCACGGACGCTGGGGCGTCGGGCTCTCGATCCTGGCGGGCGGGGCCGGCTTCCTCCTGGGGGCGCGCTGGCTGGCGCGCGTTCTCGGATAGGGATAGGCCAGGCGACGGAAAGGAGACTGGCATGGAGACACGGTGTCTGCGGATCCTGGCGATCGGCCTCCTGGTGGTGGGCCTGTTGGCCGGCTGTGCCACGACGGCGGCCCGGCAGGATCTGGGGGGCCTGGTGAGGGCAGAGAACCCCGAGTACCTGGGGCATCCGCTGCGGATGATCTCGCTGGGATTCAACTTCGTGGGGAACATCGCGCAGTACGGCGTGGTGGAGCCGTTCTATTTCATGCTGGCCCCGATTCCAGAATTGGTGGGGCTCAGCCTGGAGGAGCGGCGCTACCTCGAGCAGCGCAAGGAGGCCTGGGGACAGTACTTCGCGGGCGAGCGCCCGGCCGTCCAGTAGCTGAGTCACGATCGTCCCGGGGCGAGGCAGCACCATGGCACGCCACGCGATCCGCCGGCGGGTCCGGGGCCTGCGGGAGTTCTGGCCGTTCCTCGTGCTCGGGGGTCTGGGGATCGCCGGCTTTGTATGGGCCGCGACCGGACTGTGGTGGTAGGGCCGTCCGGGGAGGGGGCGCATGACCAAGGGCAGACCGGCACGGGGAAGGGGGCGGGCCACGTCGGCCCGGCATCCTCGCACCCCGGTGGTCCCCCTGGACGCCGAGGACATCGCCATGGCCCGGCTGCAGGCCCACGTCCGGAAGACCGAGGCGATCCGCGGACCGGATGGCCTGGCCGCCACGTCCCTGGACCGCACGACCGTGCAGATCCCCCGGGCCATGCTCCACCAGGTGCGGGACCGGGCCCGGCGGGATGGGGCGACCGTCTCGGAGGTCGTGGAGGTCGCCCTGCAACGATACCTGAAGTCGCGGTGACGGGCCGCGCGCCCGGGAATGGCGATGGCCAGCTACCAGGTTCTGTACTGGCGCGAGATCCCGTCCCTGGTCAAGGCCAGCGACGCCACCGGCGAGGTGAGCGTGCGCCTTCCGCAGCGGTTTCACGACGCCATAGATGAGGCCGCGATGCAGGCGGGGGCGACCGACACCGAGGCGTACCTGGCGGGCTGGCATTGGGGCCCGGTTCAGCAGCGGCCGGGGACGGCGCCCGAGGTCGCGGAGGCGATCGCGGCGGATCTGGCTGCGTCCACTCTCCTTTCCACCTCTCCTGATCCCTTTCGGGAACCTTGATCGCCTCCTGGGCGTTGACGGTCTGGGACAACCGCGCGCCGGGAACCACCCGGGGCGCCGGATGGAGGCGTTTGGGGTCCGCGGTCACGCAGCATGGTTTCTGGCGCGGATCATCCCTCCCAAAAAGACTGCTCGCGAATCGGGTCGCGTCCGCCGGAGGCGGATGCCCCCGCGGGGATCGGCGAGGGTCCGGGGACCCGTCGGGGCATTCGCACGGTGGTCCTGTCGGCGGTGGCGTTGGTCGGTCTGGCGGCGCTCGCCGTGGCTGTGCTCTCCACCAGCCTGAATCCGCCGCAGGAGACGGCGCCGCGCCCGGGGCCCGCGGCCGAGGCGTCCCGGCGGGGGATCGGGCCCCCGGAAACCGAGGGGCCGGTGATCGCGGGCACGGTCTCGGTCGCCCCGGAGCTTCGCGCCCGCTTGACCGGGGAGGCGACGCTGTTCATCATTGCACGGAAGGGTCCCGGGCCCCCCTTCGCGGTGCTGCGCATTGCCCGGCCCCGTTTCCCACTGGCTTATCGGCTGGGGCCGGGGGATGTGATGACGGCCGGGCCACCCTTCGAGGGCGAGGTGGGTGTGAGCGCCCGCCTGAGCAGGGCGGGGGCCGCGGCCCCCGCAGGGCGGGGCGATCTGGAGGGGGAGCACCCGGGTCGGGTGGCCGTCGGCGCGCGCGGCGTGGACATCGTGCTCTCCCACGTTCGCTGACGGATGACCGTGCGGCCGGCGCCGAGTCATGCAAAGCGTGCTGTGTTCTGACTGTGGAGGGGAAGGCACAACCGCCTGCGCCCGCTGCGGTGGGAGCGGCGGTGAGTGGCAATCCGGCGGCGGCATGGTCCCCTGCGAGGCCTGCGGGGGCGATGGGGTGGTGCCGTGCGAGCGGTGCGACGGCAACGGGATCCTGGCCCCGCTGCCCGGAGCGATGTGACGTCGTATGGATGGTCGCGGTCCCTGGGGCGCGGCCGGTGATCCGACCTGTGGCTGCTGGAGCAGGTGAAGCTCCGCTTCCCGCGCCCGCGGGTGCAGGTGCTCCGGCCCATCGCGGACCAGAACGCCCCCACCGTCACGGAGCTCCACGGGCGGGTGCAGGCGCTGGCGGAGGCCATGGGACTGTGACGCGAGGAGGTGTGGCGTGACGGATCTGAAGAAGGTGAGGCGCAGCCTCCTGGACCTGAAGATGACGGAGAACTTCCTGCGCCAGTATCCGCAGCTCGCCGCCAAGGTGGCCGCGGCGCTGGAGAAGTCCGGGGGTCAGAAGGGGTGAAGCCGCCGCGGCTCGGCGTGGCCCTCGCCCCGGCACTGCTCCTGGCGGGCCTTTTCTCCCCGAGCGCGACGCGGGCCGCCGATGCGCCGCGTGCCCGCTCGGCGGGAGAGCGGGTGGCGCTGGCCAAAGGATGCGGGGCGTGCCACGCCCTGCCAGGGGAGCCGCGCGGGAAGAAGCCAGGGCCGTCCTTCCTGGCGCCCGCGTCGCCCCAGCCGGCCTCCGAGGTGTTGCGCCGCCTGTGGAATCACATCCCCGGGATGCGGCAGCACTTCCTGGCGCGTGGTCTGGCGTGGCCGGTGATCCAGAGCCAGGAGATGGCCGACCTCCTGACCTTCCTCGGGATGCAGCCCGGCCTGGGACGCCCCCCGAACCTGGACCGTGGGCGGGTCCTCTTGCTGCAGAAGGGATGCCTGAAGTGCCACGCGCTGGCCGGCGAGGGCGCGCGCGTCGCCCCCGACCTGGCGCGGTTCCGCCAGTTCGGGAGCCCGGTTCCCCTGGCCACCGCCCTGTGGAACCACGTCCCGGCCATGCTGGATCGCATTGACAAGAGTGGCATCCCGTATCCCGTCTTTCAGGAGGGAGAGATGGTGGATCTCCTGGGGTTCCTGAGCGCGTTCGCGGATGTGTCCCACTGAACACGGCGAGGGGTCCGACCTGCAGGGGGCGCCAAAGGCCTCCACCGTCCCCGGCGAAGAGCGACGCTGCGTTCGCTGCGGTCACCCGGTTCCCGAGCTGCCGCTGGGGTGCAAGTGGCCCTGCCCAAACTGCGGCTTCCTCTACCCCCAGGGGGACTGCTCGGACTGACCCGACCCACTGGCGGGTCGTGATCGCGTCGCTCTCATCACAGGAGGACCGGATGCCATACGTCACGATCGTGCTGCGCGAAGGCCGGAGCGTGGACCAGAAGCGGGAGATGGTCAAGGCCGTGACCGAGGCCATCGTGCGCACCACGGGCGCCAAGCCGGAGGCGGTGCACATCATCGTGCACGACGAACCGGCGCACAACTTGGCCCGCGAGGGGATCCTGTTCGCCGACAGGAAGTGACGCGCGGCCGGAGGCGGGGATCGCGTGGGCGAAACGGGCTCCCGGTACGAGGCGGTCGTGGCGCCCGACGGGCGCATCCTGGAGCTCTGGGAGCACGGCCCGGACGGCCCCCGGCGCCCGATCCAGGCGGCGTCGGCAGCGGGCGTGGCCGTCCTGGCCGCCGGGCGGGACATCCTGTACCGCTTCGATGACGAGGGATGCCTGCGGGACCTTCCCTATCCCGGGGTCCTCGAGGCGATGCGGCAGGAGATCCAGCTGACCCTGTACAAGGTCCGGCACGGCGAGCTGCTGGACGAGCCGGA
>JACPAT010000173.1 GCA_016180655.1 Candidatus Methylomirabilota bacterium
GATCAGGACCGCGGCGAAGGCCAGGCCGAGATCCCGGAAGACCTCGTAGGTGATGTGCCATTCCCCGTCCCACTTCATGGCCAGCTTGTCGGTGAAGAAGGGCTGCCGGGCAGAGTACGGCTCGACGGCATACCCTTCGGGGATCCGGAGCGAGGCGAGGTTCCGGTTCAGCTTCAGGATGGCATAGACCGGGCTCTCCTCGGCCCCTGCCATGTCCCCCGTGACATAGACCACCCGCTTCATGTTCTTGCGGTAGATGTTGTGCGCCTGGACGCCCTCCTGGGGACGGACGACCTCGCGAAGGGGGATCAGGCGGCCGGCCGATCCCATGACCTGGAGGTCGGTGAGGGAGGTCACCCCGGAGCGTTCCTCCCGGGGCAGCCGAAGCAGGAGGGGCACGTCCTCTTTCTCCCTCGGCAGGTGGGCGAGGCCGACCTCCATCCCCCCCACGGCCAGCCGCAGGGTCTGGGTCACCTGCTCGGCCGTGACGCCGTGGAGTGCCGCCTTTTCCCGATCCAGCAGGAATCGGATGCGGGCCTGCGGATCTTCGACGTACCAGTCCACGTCCACAACGCCCGGGGTCTTGGCGAAGAGGCCCTTGATCTCCCGAGCCAGCGCCACCTGCCGCTCGTAGTCCGGGCCGTACACCTCGGCCACCAGGGTCTGGAGGACCGGCGGACCCGGCGGCACCTCCGCCACAGCCCGTTGAAGTTGTAGGGCGCCGCGGTCCCCACGTACATCTGGTAGTCCGTGACTTCGGGTTGGGTCGCCACGTACTCGCCGATCTCGCGCGTCACGCGCGCCGTCTGCTCCAGCGTCGTCCCCTCGGGCATGTCCACGATGACCTGGAACTCGCTCTTGTTGTCGAAGGGGAGCATCTTCACGTGGACGACCTTGAAGTAGACCAGGGAGGCCGAGGCCAAAAGCAGCACCACCACCCCCGCCAGGAAGGCCCAGCGCGTCCAGGCGGAACGGATGAGCGGCGTCATGATCCGCCGGTACAGCCGGGTCGTCCAGTCCTCGTGCCCCTCGACATGCGGGGGTATCTTCTCGCCCCGGAGCATCCGGTAGGCCGCCCAGGGCGAGATGATGAAGGCGATGAACAGGGAGAACAGCATGGCCACCGAGGCGCCCACGGGGATGGGCCGCATGTACGGCCCCATCAGGCCGCCCACGAAGGCCATGGGCAGGATGGCGGCGATGACCGCCCACGTCGCCAGGATGGTGGGGTTCCCCACCTCCGCGACGGCCTCGACCGCGACGGCGAGGAGCGGGCGCCCCCGGTTCTCCGGCAGGTGGAAGTGGCGGGCGATGTTCTCCACCACCACGATGGCATCGTCCACCAGGATGCCGATGGAGAAGATCAGGGCGAAGAGCGTCACCCGGTTCAGCGTGTACCCGTAGACGTAATACAGGAACAGGGTCAACGCCAGCGTCACCGGCACCGCCATGAGGACCACTGTGGCGGATCGCCATCCCAGGAACAGGGCGATCAGGATGGTGACGGACACCGTGGCCAGGATCAGGTGCTTGAGCAGCTCGTTGGACTTCTCCTGGGCGGTCTCCCCGTAGTTGCGCGTGACCGTGACCTGCACCTCGCGGGGGATCAGGACGCCCTGCAGCGAGGCGACCTTGGCCAGGACCTTGTCGGCGATGACAACGGCGTTGGTCCCCTTGCGCTTGGCCACGGAGATGGTGACGGCGGGGTAGTCCTGCCCGCGCGGCGGGGCACCCAACCGACCGGTTGGGTCACCGGCGATGCCCTTGGCATGCGACGCCTTCCCCACACCGAAGAGGACGTAGGAGCGGGGCTCCTCCGGCCCATCCAGAATCCGGGCGACATCCCGCAGGTAGACCGGCCGCCCGTTGGACGCGGCGACGACCACGCGGCCCACCTCGTCGGGCCGCTCGAGGAAACGAGCCGTGTCCACCAGGACCTCGCGGTTCTCCCGGCTGAAGCTTCCGGCGCGGAGTTCCTGGTTGGTCGCGGTGAGGGCCTGGACCACCGTACCCGGCGCCAGGTGATAGGCGGCCAGCCGCGCCGGATCGAGGAGGATCCGCACCTGCCGGCGCTCGCCTCCCAGGAGGCGCGTCTCCGACACGTCCTGGATGTCCTTGAGCTGGTCGTCGAGCTGGGCCGCGATCCGGCGGAGGGTGAAGCCGTCCACGCGATCGCTCCAGAGGGTCAGGCTGAGAATCGGGACGTCGTCAATGGAGCGGGGCTTGATGAGGGGGGTGGATGCGCCGGGCGGGATGAGGTCGAAGTTGGCGTACATCTTGTTGTACAGCTTGACGATGCTCTTCTCCTCGTCCTCGCCCACCGTGAACCGCACCACGGCGAAGCTCAGCCCCGGGCTGCTGGTGGAGTAGACGTACTCCACCCCCGGGATCTCCATCAGCTTCTTCTCCATGGGGATGGTGACCCGCTCCTCGACCTCCTTGACGCCGGCGCCGGGCATCTGGACGAAGACGTCCATCATGGGGACGATGATCTGGGGTTCCTCCTCGCGCGGCGTGGCGAGAATGGCGAAGATCCCCAGCAGCATGGAGGCCACCACGACGAGCGGCGTCAGGCGCGAATCGATGAACGTGCGCGCCATGCGACCGGCCATGCCCAGCGGTCCGGTGTACGGCTCTGGCTCAGGTACTGTTGTGTGCGGGTGGGTCATCGTTTTCCGTAAAGCCTCGTAAGGCGGAAGGCGTGAGGGGGGAGGCGAAAGAACCCCTCCTCCCGCCTAACGCCTTCCGCCTTCCGGTTGAATGCGTGCGCCGTCGGTCACCCGCTCGGTCCCCCGGAGGACTACCTGCTCTCCACCGGTGAGCCCCGAAAGGACTTCGACCGCCCCTTGGTGGATCTCCCCCGTCCGGACCAGTCGAAACCGGGCGGTGTTGTCCTGGCCTACCACGTAGACCCCCTGAAGCTGGCCGCGTTCGACAATGGCCTCTCGCGCGACCCGGATGGCCTGCCGTCGGCCCACGGGCACCCGGGCCCGGCCGAAGAGGCCGGAGCGGAGGCGGGACGAGACCGGGAGATCCAATCGTACCAGGGTGGTCCGGGTGGTCGGATCCGTTGCGGGGACGATCTCGCTCACGGTGGCCGGGGCGGAGATGCCCGCGGCCTCGATCTCGACGGGGAGGGACCGACCCCGGCGGATGCCGGCGGTCTGGGATTCGGGAACGACTGCCTCCAACCAGTACCGCCGGTTGTCCTCCAAGGTGAGGAGGGGGGTCCCCGGTGCCGCCAGCGATCCCACCTCGGCGTGTTTCGTCGTGACGACGCCGCTGATGGGTGCGGCGATCCTGGCGTAGCCCTGCATCACCTGGGCGCTGGTGAGTTCAGCCCGCGCCGCCTCGATGCGCGCCTGGACCTGTTGCCGCTTCGCCTGTACCGCCTGGGAGTCGGCCGCCGCGCGCTCGACGTCGGCCGCGGCTGCCTTGTGCCGGGCTACGACCTGGTCGTATTCCTGGGGTGCCACCGATTTGCGGTCAAGCAGCCGCTGGTAGCGGGCAAGGGTCGTGGCGGCCAGGTCGCGCTGCGCCTCGGCCGCGATCCGTCCGGCCGCAGCCGCGGCGATTGCCTGGTCCACCTCGACCAGGGCGCTCTCGGCTTCCCGCAGACCCGCCTCGGCGCGGCGCACCTGGGCCGCCATGTCCCGGTCGTCCAGCTCCACGAGGAGCTGCCCGGCCTGCACCTCGCTTCCCTCGTGGACGTGCAGGGCCAGGATTCTCCCCACGATCTTGCTGGAAAGGATGGTGGTCGTGCGCGATTTCACCGTGCCCATCACCTCGGCGGCCTCGTCCACCTCGGTGGAGGTCACGACGCCGACGGTCACGTCCCGGACGATTGGCGGCTCCGGCGACTTGGACGGCTGGGCGGGCTCCTTCCCGCACGCGGCCAGCGCGAGGAAGGTCAGGACCAGGAGGGTGGTGCGTCGCAATGTCAGCATGGCTTAGAACCTCGCGCGGTCCAGCGTCCCGAGGCTGAGTTCCAACCTCGCCTGGCCCACCGTCGCCTCGTACAGGGTTCGGGTCAGATTGGTGCGGGCGGCGGTGAGCGCGGTCTCGCTGTCCAGGAGCTCCACGATGGTGGTGAGGCCAGCGTCGTACCGGTCCTGGACGATCCGCAGGCTTTCCTCCGCGTGGGCCACGGCATCCTTGGCCACGGCCACCCGTTCGCGGGCCGTCTGCAGGGCCAGGAAGGCGTCGCGGACCTCCAGGGCGATGGCGCTGGCCAGGCGTTCACGTAATGCGGAGGCTCGCTGCTGGCTTGCCTGCGCTTCGACGAAGCGCGCGCGGTCGGCCCCGCCGCTCCACAGGTTCCAGTTCATAACCACCCCGACCGACCAGCTATCCTGCCCGTCGCCGCTGAAGCGATGGTTGTTGATCTCGTAATTTCCCAGGAGGTGCATGGTGGGCAGGAAGGCGCCCTTGGCCCGCAGCACCTCTTTCTCCAGGCGCTGCTCCTCCAGCGCTGCCTGCCGGTATTCCGGCCGCTTTTCGTGCGCCAAGGCCTCCAGCCCCTCGAAACGCTCGTGGCGTAGCGGGGGAAGATCGAGACGGCCGGTGATCCGATACGGCTGATCCAGCGCCACCCCCATGGCATCGTTCAGGCCGGCGTGGGCCAGCCGGAGCTGGTTCGCCGCGGCGATGGCCTCTTCCTTCAGGCGGGCCAGGCGGACGCGGGCGGCCAGCGCGTCCGAGGCCACGACCATACCGGCCTCGTAGCGGGATTCGGCTGAAGCGAGGTTTGCCTCGGCGGTGCGCACGGCGGCGTCCACCGTGGCCTTTGCCTCCTGGGCCAGCAGAACGCCGTAGTAGGCGCGGGTGACGCCGAAGATGACCTCGTGTTCGACGCGGGCGCGCCCACGTTCCGCGACCTCCCGCCCGATCTCGGCCTGCTGGTAGCCGAGGACGGTCCGCCCGCCCACGAAGAGGGGTAGGCTGCCGGCAATGTTGGTCCGCCAGTTGGTCAGGGGGTCGGGATGATTCAGCCGCTCCACGGCAAAGTCGGCCTGCGTGAAGCGTCCCTGGTTGAGGAGGGCGCCGAAGGCATACACCGGGTTATCGCTCCGCGTGATGCCCTCGGAGAAATCCACCCGGGGCAAAAAAGACGCCCGCGCCTGGTCAACCCCGGCGGCCGCAGCCGCCGCCTGGTAGCCGGCGGCGCGGAGGGCAGGGTGCTTTTCGAGCGCCAGCTTCACCGCCGCCGCGAGCGCGAGGTCGGTGGGTGATCCTGGCTCGCCCTGGGCCGAGGTCGAAGTGCCCGGGGCCCCGGCGAGAACCAAGATGAGGATCAGTCCCCCGATGGTTGTGAATCGCCGCACCTTCATGGCCTCCTCCGCAGAGGGGACGGCTCGCCGCCCCTGCTCCGTTTGGTCCAGATGGGTGGGAAAGGATTCAGAAGAATCCTGGATTCGCGCGGCTGGCGGACAACGAAGAGAAGCCCGCCTAACTATACGTGGGCTGGCCTCGAAAGCGCAACTGGAGGGAAACCAGGAATGTGTGAAAGGGAAGTGAAACGGGACAAACTCTGGGCTACTTGCGCTTCGAGAGATGCCCGGCGAGTGCGGCCCGGAGGTCGGCGGCCACCTCGGGGGGGATCGGCTGGGAGGGGAGGCGGCGGCACAATTCGGCAGTGGTCTTCAGGGTCCTGGCGAAGGCCACGCAGGGATCGCACCCTTCCATGTGATGCCGGATCTCCTCGCAGATCTCCTGCGACAGTTCGCCGTCCACATATTCCGACAGGCGCTCGAAGAGTTCTCGACAGGTCATGGACATTCCGTGGCTATGAGCCGATTTGGCTATCTTGTCTTCCTTCATTCTCTTCGATCCAGGAAATCGAAATTGGATTCGGAAATCGGCACACTCGGGTCCGAGAAGCAGTTCCGATTTTTTATCAAGCCTTCTGCTGGTCCTGGAAATAGCCGGCCAGCTCGCGTCGAACGAATACCCGGGCGCGGTGGAGCCGGGACTTCACCGCGGGCACCGAGAGCTTCAGCATCTCGGCCGTCTCTTCGGCCGAGAACCCCTCCACGTCCCGGAGGACCAGCACGATCTTGTACTCCCGGGGCAGCCGGTCAATAGCCGCTTCCATCTGCGCGGTGAGTTCGCCGCGAAGCAGGGCGCGCTCGGCATCCTCGGACCAGTCGGCGATCTCGGGTTTACGGCCATCCGACCCGGGCCGGGGCATCAGGTCGTCCAGCGAGAGCTCCTGCTCCGGTTCAGGCTCGAAGACACCCCGCCGGCGCTTCTTCAGGCAGGCATTCGAGGCGATTCGGTACAGCCAGGTGGTGAACTTGCTCTCTCCGCGGAATTCCTTGATCGAACGGAGCATTCCCAGGAAGGTCTCCTGGAGGATGTCCTTGGCGTCCTCCACGTTGCGGCACATCCGCATGGCGAAGCCGTACACGCGCCCCTGGTGGGACCGGACCAATCCCTCCACGGCGGCAGGGTCCCCGGCGCGCGACGCCTCGATCAGCGCGTGTTCGTCTTGCGGAGGCATCATGCTAGTGTCCATTCAGGGATGCTCGAAACCGCATCGGGCGAGGTCAGATTCACTCCCTTCCCCCTGGAGGGGGGAAGGAGAGGAAGGGGGTGAGCAGTCCGCGAATGCCACCCCCACCTTAATCCTCCCCCATCCAGGGGGAGGAAAGGTTTTTCTCACCGGCTTCAAGCCGAAAACTGAAGAACCCACCGGCTTGGGGCCAGTCGTTGTTCAGTCACTTCGAAATGGCCTCCAGCCATCGGCCCAGGATTGGCAGGATGTCCTCCACCCGTTCCGGCAAGGCATGCCCGGCGCCTGGGATCATGTAAGGCTGCACGCTTGGCGTGGCGACGGCCGCGGCCCTCAAGCGTTCGGCCACGGCCGGATCGGCCAGGCGGTCGGCCGTCCCGTGGAGGATCAGGATCGGGACGTTCACCCGAGCGATGTTCTGGAACGGATCCGACCGCGTTCCGGGACCCCGGAGGCTCACCACATGTTGCGCCGAGTAGAGCACCTTCCCGAGCGGGCCCAGGTCCACCAGTATCAGCTCGGCCCCCCGACCCATCTGCACCCTCCGCTGCGCCTCGGCCAGCACCGCGAGGGCAGGTTCCCTCCCGAAGATCCGGATGTTCCACTCCAAGAGGTTCCCGGGTCCCGCCATCAGGACGAGACCACGCACCCGCGG
>JACPAT010000092.1 GCA_016180655.1 Candidatus Methylomirabilota bacterium
CTTGGCCCTGTCCGACTTGAAGTCGTAGAGGTCGTACGACAAGAATCCTTCGCTCAGGCGCCCAACGACGCCCATGATCTCCTCGACAGCAGGACCACCGGTCTGCCAGATCTTCCCCCGAAAGCCTGCTTGCCGCGCCTGGCGATAGAGCAGTCCGGCATCGCCCGGAGCATTGTTGTCCAGGTCCAGAGCGTCCACGCCAGCCGAGATCATGCGCGTGAGTAACGGGGTGAACTCCTTCGTGCCTCGCTCGAACATCTCAAACCAGACCTCGATACCATGGTCCTTGTAGGCTTGGATCAGGACCGGCACGACGACTTGACCAACCGCGTCGTTAGGAGCGAGGATCGCAACCTTCTTGAGATTTGGATTATTTTCCTTCCACCACTTGACCGTCGCGGGGGCATATTCGCGGTTCGTGTTAGCGATCATGAAATTGAATGGTGCGCCGAAACGATTCTTCAGGATCTCAAGCGCGGCTCCATCCGAGAGCAAGAGCGCGGTGATGTTCTGATTGGTTCTCGCCTCGTCGAGCGCGCCGACGGCGCCGAGCGTGGGCGGCGAGCCGATCGGCCCCAAGATGAAGCTGACCTTGTCCTGGTACAGCAGGCGCTCCATGGCCGTCTTCCCGCCCTGGCCGGTGTACGCGTCATCGTACATGATCAGCTCGGGCTTGTAGGTGGCACTGCCGGCCTTCAATCCGCCCTTCGCCATGATCTCGTCGATCGCGATCTGCGTGCCACGCTGGACGGCGAGACCCCAGCCGCTGCCGGCTCCCGTCAGCGTACCGATCCCGCCGATCTTCAAGGTCTGCTGCGCGTCGGCCGGCACCGCCCCCAGCATTATGGCCAAGGTGATGGCCGCAACTGTCGCTAGTCCAGAAGTTCTCCAGTCATTGATCTTCGACATGACCGACCTCCTCCTTGCTCGGCTACCCATACCGAAGGCCCTGTGCAAGTCAACACGCTTGTCGACCGCGGGCCTTGATCGCCTCATAGCGTTGGAGTACCTGCTCCGCCCTCCGAACCACCGGTATGTCGACCATCGAGCCGTCCAGCTCGAAGGCGGCGCGGCCTGCGGTCAACTCGACCCGGCCGGCTGTGACGATCCGCCGGGCGCGCTCAGCCTCGCCGTCGGAGACACCGTACTCCTCGTTCAGGACCGGCACCTGCGACGGATGGACACAGGAGGCGCCGACGAAGCCTAGCTTCTTGGAGCGCTTCAATATCTGGCGGAACCCGGCGAGGTCCGAGATGTCGGCGACGCTGCCGACGAAGCCTAGCGGGAGCACGCCGGCGGCCCTGGCCGCGACCACGGTTAGCACGTTCGGGACGTAGAGTGAGTCCGGCTCGGGCACCATGCCAGAGGAGAGGGAGAAATCCTCGCTGCCCAGCGTCATGGCCGCGACCCGTGGCTCCAGCTGGATAGCACGGGTGATGTCCTGCAGCGCCATGAAGCCCTTGGCCGTCTCAATGATCACCTTGAACCGCGTAGAGCCGATGCGCATGCCGCGAGCGGACTCGAGCTCGGCCACGCAGTCGCTCAACAGCTCGATCTGGGCGCCGCTCTCGATCTTCGGCAGATTCACGGCGGTGACCAGGGGTGAGATGGCTTCCTCGAGGTCGCGGACTGCCAACGACAATGGCGCGTTGATGCGCACCGCCACCTCGGCGCCGTTCCGCGATACCTTCCTGACCGCGTCCTGGATCATGCGCCGCGCATTCTCCTTCTCGCTCGGCGCGATGCTGTCCTCGAGATCCAGCATGATCACGTCGGCGCCCCGCAGATGCGCCTTCTCAACGAAACGCGGCACGTTCACGGGAACGAAAAGGAGCGAGCGCCAGACCGGTAGTTCACGCGCGACCATGTTCGACTTTTCCACGGGTTCCGCATGTTAGATCGAGGCGCCGCGAACAACGCCCCGACGTTCAAGTTCCTCGATCTGGCTCGCCTCGATGCCGATGCTCTCGAGCACCTCGTGCGTGTGCTCGCCCAGCTTCGGCGCAGGCCACCGGATGCTGCCGGCGTGCCGGCGGAGGAGCGGCACCACCGCGTGTAGCGGCAGCGAGCCAGCCTCGTCGTCCTGAACCTCGACCAGTATCTGGCGCTCGACGACGTGAGGGTCTGCGATGAAGTCGACGATGTCGTAAACAGGCCCGACAGCGACCTCCTTGTTGCCGAAGAACTCTAGATTCTCCTTCAGGCTTCGCGCCGCAATCGCCTCGCCGATTATCCGGTCCAGCTCCTCGACGTTGCGCACCCGGTCGGAGTTACTTCGGAATCGCGGGTCGGGGACCATGTCGTCGCGCCCGATTGCCCGGAACAGTCGCTCGGCCGTGTCCTGCGTCGCGGCGGAAAGCGCCAGCCACTTGCCGTCGCTTGTGCGGTAGATGTTTCGCGGCGCAGTTGATGTCGAGCGATTGCCGGTCCTCTGTTTCACCTTCCCAGTTAGGCGATGATCGGCCGCGCGCGGACCGAGAATCGCGAAAAATGGCTCGATCAGGGACCATACAGACCCGCGACGCTGTCGGACATGGCGCCCGGCGGTAGGACGGGCTCGCGGTCGGCGAACCCATTCATCGCCGCGAAGGTCGACATCGCCTCGACCAGCGTACCGAATCCAGGCTGCATCCGATATGGGCCGGTCTGGCCGAAGCCGGAAATGCGCAAGATGACCAGCTCCGGTTGCACGGCATGCAGGACCTCGGGACTTAGGCCCATCGCCTCCAGCGTGCCGGGCCGGTAGTTCTCAATCAGGACATGCGCGCTCGCGACGAGCCGTAGCAGCAGCTTCTTGCCGTCGGGATCGCGAAGGTTGAGGCAGAGGCTCTTCTTATTCCGGCAATAAGCCTTCCAGTACGTGGCCACGCCTTTCACTGTCCAGTCCCGCAGCGGGTCCCCACGGCCCGGCGTCTCGATCTTGATCACCTCTGCTCCGAAATCGGCCAGCACGTGCGAAGCGATATTGCCCGCGACCAGGCGAGAGAGATCGAGGATGCGAATGTCGGACAGGGGAAGGTCGAGCTGCTCAGGCGGGGGCATTGGGCGTCACCTCAGTCGGCAATCAGGAAGATAATCCTCCTGATCCGCTTGTGGAGAGCAATGAGCCATCATCACGCCGGAAGATCTACGCCGACCCCATTTGGGCCGCCTCGATTGGAAACGTACGGTTGTGCTGGATGCCAGTGGCGAAGAAGCAGGTGCGCAGACTCCCATCGATGAAATATAGTTAAAGGGAGGATGTCATGACGCATGTGTTGGTGTCCTCGACCCAGAATTTTCAGTAAGAGATCCGGGCTAGCCCAGGCGCCGCTCATTAGTTCGGCAGCTCTCCGGACAGGCCGAGATCCTTCAGCACCCCCGCCACTCTGGCCCAGGCCTGCTCCGGGATGGCGATGCCCTCGCGGGTGCGACGCTCGGCCTCGGCGCGGGAACCCTCGCCGGGGATGTGGACCGGCTCTCCCCCCGGGAGTGGCCGCGCGCTCTTGACGTAGGCGGTCAACCGGTCCACCTGCGCGCGAAACTCCGCCGGCGGCAGGAACCAGGCCACATCCAGGGCCAGGATGAACATGCCGTTCATCTCCTCCGGCCCCGGGTCCGGCCGGACAAAGCCGGCCCCGGACAGGATGCCCGCCAGCACCTCGACCGCCAGGCTCAGCGCGTAGCCTTTGTGCCCCCCCGCCGGCAGCAGGGCCCCGTGCGGCTCGGTGAACAGATAGGCCGGGTCCGTCGTCTCTTTGCCGTTCGCGTCGATGAGCCAGCCGGGCGGCGCGGCCTCGCCCCGCAGGAGGAGCTGGCGGACCTTTCCGTGGGCGGCGGCGCTCGTGGAGAAATCGAACAGGATGCCCGGCCCCGTCCCGCCCGGGATCCCCATGGCGATGGGGTTCGTGGCGAGGCGAGGCTCCATCCCCCCGCAGGGGACCACCCACTGGCCGGCGCCGGAGTCGTTCACCGTGAGGAGCCCGATGAGCCCGGCCTCCTGGATGGCCTCGGCATAATCCGCCAAGCGGCCCACGTGATTGGAGCCCATCGCCGTGACGACGGCCACGCCGCTCCTCCGGGCCTTCTCGATGGCCACCCGGGTGGCGAACCCGGCGACGACTTGGCCGAAGGCCTGCCGGCCGTCCACCCGGGCGGCGAAGGCCGTTTCCCCGACGACGACCGGGCGAGCGGCCGGGTCCAGCAAGCCCGCCTTCCACCACTCGTAGTGTTGCGGCAGCCGGAACACGCCGTGTGAGTCGTACCCGGACAGGTTCGCCCGCACCAGGCAGGTCGCCACCTGCTCCGCGTCCTCGCGTGAAGCCCCCATGCGCTCATAGGCGCGGGCCTCTCCGTGTCTCGAAGAACCAGAAACACAGACACAAATCAACCGCAGATTACGCAGATCAGGGAAGAGCCGAGAGCCGCGAGCCGAGAGCCACGGGAAAAATCCGCAGAATCTGCGGAATCGGCGAAATCTGTGGTTAAAGTTCCGGTCCCGGGCTTTCCTATGGGGCGGTGCGACCGGGGCGCGGCAGGTTGGTCGCGATCTCGATCAGGTGTCCCTCCGGGTCGTGGAAGTAGGCCGTCCGCTGTCCCCACGGGCGGTCCTGGGGGGCTCCGAGGAAGGGAACGCCACGGCCGACAAGCTCGCGGTGGACGCGGTCCACGTCATCCACCAGGAAGGTCACGGCGCCTTCGTGGGCGCCGGGCGCGGGCTTGCCTGCGTGCGCCTGGCCCACCAGCCCGGGCACCCGTGACCGCGCCAGCAGGGCACACTTCGCTCCCTCGACTGCCAACTCCACGTAGCCCTCAGCCTGGAAGCGCACAGGCAAGCCGACCTTGTCCCTGTAAAACGCCAGCGTCCGATCGAACTCCTCGACGAACAGGACCGTATACCCCAGGTACCAGAGCATCATTTCCTCCTCTCGGGTCCCACCGTCTTGGTCATCCGCCTCGTCAGCGACGCTGTTTACGCGTCCCGCCAGCATCGGTTCGATCCGTTCGTGACGCTACGGCGCGACGAGGCTGTTGGCCCTGCGGATATGATCCGGGTCACGGAGCGATCGGCCCCCCTTTGAGGTGACCACCGCCCTCCGAAAATGCCCGGTCCAGGGCTAGGGTCGGATCGTCAGTTGGGGATGGCGGCGCCAGAAATACCCGCCCATGGTGAGGGCGGCGAGCAGGTTGCCCAACAGGATGGCCGGCCAGGTCAGGGCATGCAGAACCGGTTCGGCGAAGACCATGACGATCACGAGGAATCCGAACTCGAACACCACAAAGAGCAACAAGATACCGAATCCGACGTTCGGGTTCCGCTCGGCCGATTGCAGGAGTCGGGATGCGAGCCCGCCGATCACGCAGAAGAGGAGCCAGTGGACCCAGGTGTACATCAGGACCATCTCGAAGGACACCGGCAGGGTCTCCGGCGAGACGAGTGGCTCGCGCCATCTGAAGAGCGCGGTTCCCAGGACGGTGGGCGTGTGGAGAGGCCGCCCCTTGAAGGTGTCCAAGATAAGGAACCAGAGTGCGATGGTCGCGGCTCCGATGGTGCCGGCGACGATTCCGTCCTGGTAGACTCGGGAGATCTCGGAGGCGGGGCGATCAATCGAATCCGGGTTGGTCGCGCTGGTGTGGGAGGCCATGGTGCCCTCCTTTCCGGGCCGCGTCATTACCCGTTCATGCCTCGAGGAGAGGAGTGTCTGTGATGCGAGATTGGGTCATGAACCCCAAAGTGTCAAGAGCGGAATCCATCAGTGGATCAGGCGGCGGCGGACCAGACGGGCGGCGAGCAGGAAGGCCACGATGGTGGGGGGAACGAGCCAAAGAATGGGCAGGAGGGCCTGCGCGCTCGGCCGACCCCGCATCAGGGCCCGGGTGGCCTCCACGGCGTAGGTGAGGGGAAGGAACCGGGCGAGACCCTGGGCCCAGCGCGGGAGGGATTCCAGGGGGAAGAACACCCCGCAAAACAGAAACATGGGAGTGATGACGAGCGTCAGGTAATAGTTGAAGAACTCGAAACTCTTCGCCAGGGCCGCGACGACCTGGGACAGGCAGGCGAAGAGCACGGCCAGCAGGGCGATGATGACGGGCACCGCCAGCGTCCAGGGGGACGGGGCCAGTCCGAAGAGGCCGACGACCGCCAGCATCACCGTGCCGTTGAAGGCGCCCTTGCTGGCGCCCCACAAGATATCGCCGGCCACCACGTCCTCCAGGCTCAAGGGCGTGGTGATGATCGCCTCGTAGGTCCGCTGGTGGATCATGCGCACGTAGGCGCCATAGGTGCACTCGTAGGCCGCGGCGAACATCGTGGAGGACATGACCATCCCGGGCGCCACGAACTCCACGTACCGCAGGCCGCCCACCGTCCCCACCAGGGTCCCCAGGCCGAATCCCAGGCCCAACAGGTACAGCAGCGGCTCGCCGATGCTGGGGCCGATCAGGCTCGGCAGCGAGTACTTCCGGAAGACGGTCAGGTTCCGCTCCCAGACCCGCACCGCCCGCCGCGTCGGCCATCGATGTGGCATGCAGAACTCCAGACCCAATTTAACCGCAGATTACGCAGATTACGCAGATTTCACCCCCACCCGAGCCCTCCCCCCCTCCGAGGGGGAGGGGTGGGAAGGGGGGCTGCGCAATCTGCGTAATCTGTGGTTTGATCAGTGGTGGTTTTTCTTCACTCCTGCAGGCTGCGGCCGGCGACCTTCAGGAACAGGTCTTCCAGGCTGGCCGGACGGTGCAGCAGGTGCGCCGGCTTCAGCGTGCTCAGGGCAGGCAACAACTCCCGGCCGTCGGCGCAGTAGCAGTACAGGGTGTCCCCCGCCCGTTCCCAGCGCAGCGATTTCCCATCCAGGGCCGCGACGGCGGCGCGATGCAGGGCCTCGTCCCCCCGGATCTCGATGACCTCCTCGCCCACCTCGGCCCGGATGAGGTCCGCGGGGCGGCCCTGCCGGAGGATGCGACCGGCGTCCATGAGCGCGACCCGGTCGCAGAGCTGGGCGGCCTCGTCCATGTAGTGGGTCGTCAGGACCTGGGTGACCCCCTGGGCCTTCAGGGCCCGCAGCCGCTGCCAGACCAGGTGCCGGGCCTGCGGGTCGAGCCCGGTGGTGGGCTCGTCGAGGATGAGCAGTTCGGGCTGGTTCAGCAGCGCGCGGGCGATCAACAGGCGGCGCTTCATCCCGCCGGAGAGTTCGTCCAGGGGGCTCGCGGCCCGCGAGGTCAGCCCCACGAATTCCAGGAGGTCCGCGGCCCGGCGCCGGGCCTCCGCCCGGGGAATGTCGAAGTACCTGGCGAAGACCATGAGGTTCTCCCAGGGGGTCAGATCCGGATCCAGGTTCTCCTCCTGGGGGACGACCCCCAGGCGGCGCTTCACGGCCACCGGCTCGTCGTCCACGCGCAGGCCCAGCACTACAAGATCCCCTGCGGTGATGGGGGTGAACGCATGGATCATCCGGACCGTGGTGGTCTTGCCGGCGCCGTTGGGACCGAGGAGGCCGAAGCACTCCCCGACCTCCACGTCGAAGTCCACCCCGTCCACGGCGACACGGTCCCCGAAGCGCTTCGTCAAGCGGCTGGCGCTGATGGCAACGGAAGGCATGAGAGTTGAGAGCCGAGTGCCGAGAGCAGAGGGCCGACCCCTGGCGCCCGACCCCAGCCCCCCTGAAAAGAAAACCCCGGCGACGATGGTACGTCGCCGGGGTTTGGAGGTCAATGCGCCCTTGGAGGGTTAGGCCTGGACGGCGACCTTGCTCACGTTCGCCGCCTGCTTGCCCTTCGGGCCATCCACGACTTCGAACTCCACCTCCATGCCCTCGCTCAGGGAGCGGAAGCCCGTGCCCTGGATGGCGGTATAATGTACGAAGACATCATCGCCATCGGGACGCTCGATGAACCCATAGCCCTTCGCGTCGTTGAACCACTTGACCTTTCCCGTCAGCTTCACTTCCGAACCTCCTTCTACCCGGCTGTTGCAAACCACGACGGCGGGCATCCCGGCCCGACCAGGCCACGCCCGTCCGCCGGTCCCGCTGATAGCGGGACTCAAAGACAAAACCGCGACGGCGAATTCATCACGCGGTCGCGGTTCTGGAAGAATCGTGCGTACTGCAAACTGCCTGTCCTGAGCATTCATCCCTACTTACAGGTCGTTCCTGGCCAGTGCAAACGGGGCGGACGTTACACTGGGCTGGAGGCTTTGTCAAGGATTTTTTGTCCGAGACACCCACCCGCCCCCGCACACCGTGGGGTGCTCCCTGGACCGTGCGAGCCCCCAGTCCTCGGGCTAGAAACAGGACAGGACCCGCACGGCAAAGGTCGTCGTCAGGACCACTTCCTTGACGCAGGTCACCGCAAGCCTGGCGGGCCGGATGTTCCAGAGCCGCATGCCCCGCACCTGCTCCCAGGTTCGCGTCCAGCAGTTCCGCAGGTCCTGGCGGGAATACACCACCCGGTTGCTCAGGGCATCGAACTTGACGAAGAGCAGCTGCATCTTCGACGGGAGGCGATCCCGGAATCCGGCGTACCGTTCCTCCCACTCCTCTACCTTCAGGCTCTGCCAGGCCTCCCGGTGCAGGCCGGCCAGGTGATCCAGCCATTGCTTAACAGATCCGTCTCCCCCGGCGAAGCGGCGGTACAAGTCCTGGATCCTGTCCTGGAGGCTTCCCCATTTCTTCAGGAATAGATCCAGATCCTTGGGGCTGAGCAGGATCTTGGAGGAGAGGTCCTCGAAGGGATCCAGCAGCGCCCGGGCCTTGGCCGGGAGGGCCGCCTTGGCATCGGCGTAGGCCCGCTGCCACTCCGCGATCTTCAAGGTCTGCCAGATCTCTCCCTGGATCCGCTCGATCTCCTCGGCAAATCGCTTTTCCCTCTCGCTCCGGGGGCGGGTCTGGAGCCAGATCTCTTCCATCTCCTTGAGGAAGCAGGCCCAGGACACGACCAGGTGCCACACGTCCTTCGCCCGCTTCCAGAGATGGACCGGCAGGGGATCGATGGCGAACCCGGGCCTCCGGGAGAGCCGGTCCTTCAGGCGGAAGAAGCCCGCGATCATCGGGTGTTGCTTCTCGATCAGGGCCGCGTTCTTGTACCACATAAGCATCACGACCGCGCTCCAGTAGGCGCGCGGGTTGTGGCTCCAGCGCGAGAGGATCCGGGTGAGATTCTCCTTGCTGTAGAAGGCCTTCCAGGCGTCTTCGTAGGCCTGGGTCCACTGCTCCGTGGTCATGTGGGGATGCGCGACCGTGGCGTGGAACGAATCCCGCTTGTTGAAGTCGGGGTCCATCCACTCTCCGCGCTTCTTCATCTCCAGGTGGTCGTGGGATCCCGGCAGCGGGGTCAGCATGAAGAACGACCCGATGTCCGGCTGGATCTCGTCCATGAGGTACTGGATATCCTGGCGGACCTGCTCCTGGGTGTCGAAGGGGAGGCCGATGATGTATCCGGTCTGCACCAGGATGCCCGCCGCGTGCCACTCCCGGATGATGTTCTGGTATTCGCCAACCTTGTTCTGTCCCTTGCCCTCCGCCTTGAGGTTCTGCGGATTCACGCTCTCCATGCCGATGAACACCTGGGTACAGCCGGCCTCGGCCGCCAGGCGCACGAAATCCTTCGGCTTGCGGGCCAGGTCCACCTGCATCATGAAGGAGACCTTGATGCCTTCCTGGCGCAGGCGGATGAGGGCCTCGAAGGTCTCGCGCCACCGCTTCTTGCGGGCAAAGTTGTCGTCGGTGAAGAAGTAAAAATCGAAGCCGTGCTCGCGATAATTCTTCCGGATGAGCTCCGCGATGGACTCGGGCGAGCGTTCCCGCATGGTGCGGCCCTGCACGTTGATGATGGTGCAGAAGGTGCAGGCGAAGGGGCAGCCGCGCGAGGTCTCCACCGTGCCGAAGGAGCGGCTGGCGAAGTGCTTCATCGTCTTGGGGCTCATCGCCGGCGGGGGCGCACTCTCGATGTCCACCAGGCCCTTCAGGTCTCGCGCAAAGGAGTACAGGGGCTTCAGCTGTCCATTCAGAACGTCGGCCAGGATCCCCTCCCAGTGCCCTTCGACCTCGCCGGACACGACGATGATGGATTCCCGGAAGAGCTGCTGGATGTCCGGTTCCTGCTCGCCCAGCATGTTGACGGTGCCGCTGGTGTGGAATCCGCCCATGATGACGTCAATCCCGTGGGTGCGGAACTGCCTGCCCAGATCGAGGGCCCTCGGGAATTGATTGGTCTGGACCCCGACGAGGCACACCACCAGCTTCGTGGCCGCGTGCCGGCTCCAGCCGACGATCTGCTTGACGGGGATCTTCTCGGCCGTCTCGTCGAAGGTATCCACCTGGATGCGGATGTCCGGGAAGACGTCGCGCCGCTTGACATCTTCGGTCAGGCCGTGCAACACGTTCAGGCTGTTGCCGGGGTAGACCCCCTTCCAGAACCGCACCACGTACCCGTCATCGTCATACTTGGTGGGTTTGATCAGGACCACGCGGAGCGCCGTGTACTTCCGGGCTGCTGGAAGGAGGCGGGGTGGCTGGGATCCGGGCTGAGGGGAGGTGGGGTCTCTGGGGGCAAGCGGTATGGTCGCACCGCGATTCTTCGTGGCCTCTTCCATCACCATGCTCCCGAAACTGTCCGGGTTGAGTGCTGTTGGAACCTTCTGCAGTGACGGCCCAGGTTCATGTCGAATCCACACAGGTGAGCGGAGCGCACATCTCGCCAGGCGGAGTCGGGCAGGCTACGACGCGCCGAGGCCGAACAGAATTGAAAGGGACCCTAACCCACCCCCCGGGGGGATGTCAATGAATATTTGGTCGCCAGGGGCGGGCGAAGGCGGTTGACAATTGGGGGTAAGCTGGTATAAAGGTAACCTGCTGAAAAATCTCAGGGGAGCGATGCCTGCATTTGTGATTCGATGGTTGCTCGGCCTCGTCAATGTCACCCTTCGCCCGATCCTGCTCCTCCTGACCCTGCCCCTGACAGTGGTCACGCTGGGCCTCTTCGCGCTGGTGGTGAACGGCGCCATGCTTGCCCTGGTGGCGAGCGTCGTCAAGGGCGTGCACGTGGCCGGCTTCGGCAGCGCGGTCCTGGGGGCCATCCTCATCAGCCTGGTGGGGAGCCTCCTGACCTGGCTGCTCCAGCCGCGTCCGCGGGTCCACGTGGAGGTCCGGCGCTTCACGAGCGTGCCCTGAGATCCCGGAGGAGACTGCCAGAGGAGACGCGATGACGATCCGGAAGGCCGTGTTCCCCGCGGCCGGGCTCGGGACTCGATTTCTGCCCGCCACCAAGGCCCAGCCCAAAGAGATGTTGCCGATCGTGGACAAGCCCACGATCCAGTACGTCATGGAAGAGGCGGTGGCCTCGGGCATCCAGGACATCATCGTGGTGACCGGCCGGGGCAAGAACGCCATCGAGGATCACTTCGACCGGTCCATCGAGCTGGAGTTGATGCTCAGCAAGAAGGGGCGGGCCGACCTCTTGGAGGTGGTCCGGCGGGTCTCGGAGCTGGTCCGGGTCTGCTACGTACGCCAGAAGGAGCCGCTGGGCCTGGGACACGCCGTCCTGGCGGCCCGGGAGCTGGTGGGGGACGAGCCGTTCGCGGTGTTGCTGGGAGACGATATTCTGACCGACGCCACGCCGGCCCTGCAGCAGATGATCGCGGTGCACGAGAAGTACGGCTGTTCCGTGATGTGCGTGAAGCGGGTCCCCAAGGCGGAGGTCTCCCGGTACGGGGTGATCAAGGGCCGCAGGCTGGAGGATCACCTCTACCACATCATGGACATGGTGGAGAAGCCGGAGGCGAGCCAGGCCCCCTCGGACCTCGCCATCATCGGCCGCTACATCCTGACGCCCGAGATCTTTCCCCTCCTGGAGAAGACGCCCCCGGACCGGAGCGGGGAGATCCAACTGACGAATGCCCTGAAGGGACTGCTGCGGAGCAAGCATCAGAGGATGTACGCCCTGGAGTTTCAGGGACGCTGGCACGACGCGGGGACCATCCTGGGATTCCTGAAGACCACGGTGGAGTTTGCCCTGGAGCGCCCGGACGTGGCCCCGGGCTTCAAGGAGTTCCTGCGCGGCCTGAACCTGGATTCGGGCCAGCCACAGCCGCACCGGGCGGATGCGGGATCGCCCGGGGCAGGTCCGACCCGGCGGGGGTCCCGCCGGGCGGTCACGCAGAGTCCATGACCCAGAAATCACCGCCCCGTGACCCGCCGGTCCCGGATCCAGAGCAGGCGGAGGCCCCGGCCCCTCGGGAGGACGAGCTGGAACCCGTCGCCACCGAGGACGAGACCGAGACCTCGCCCGACCCCTACGACGACCTCTGGGATCCGGACATGGATACCCGGCCCGAACGCATCAAGCGGACGAAGGCCCGTCGGAAGCCGGACGCGCGTTCGCGGGGACGAAGCGTGCCCGGAGGCAAGCGGCGGGACGAGGCCTGACGTTCACGCCACCGACGCCAACCGACTGCCCAGCTCTCCCGCCCAGCGGGACGCGGGCGAAGGAGATCCTCCCTTGAAAGACCGCGACGTGGATGTGGAAGGCAGCGGGGAAACGATCGAGACCGGGGTCGGCGTGGAGCAGCCGCAGGGCGAGCGGAAGATGCCGTCCCAGGTCCCGCTCCTGCCGGTCCGGGATGTGGTGGTCTATCCGTTCATGATCCTGCCCCTGTTCGTGGGGCGGGACAAATCCATCCGGGCGGTGGACGAGGCCCTGTCGCGGGAGCGCCTGATCCTCCTGGCGGCCCAGCGGGACGCCGAGGCCGAGGATCCCGGCCCCGAGGATCTGTATCCCGTGGGCACGGTGGCCATGATCATGCGGATGCTGAAGATGCCCGACGGCCGGGTCAAGATCCTGGTGCAAGGGGTGTCGCGCGCCCGCATCCTGGGATTCACCCGGCGGGACCCCTACTTCGAGGCCAAGATCGCCGAGGTGGCGGAGCCGGAGACGGCCCCCCAGGGTCTCGAGGTGGAGGCCCTGATCCGCTCGGTCAAGGAGCAGATCCAGAAGGGCGTCAACCTGGGCAAGGGCGTCTCGCCCGACGTGCTGGTCATCATGAACAACCTGGAGCACCCCGGGCGACTGGCCGACCTGGTGGCCAGCAACCTGGACCTCAAGGTGGAGCAGGCAGAGCAGATCCTGGAGATCTTCGACCCGGTGGAGCGGCTGAAGAAGCTCTCCGAGCTCCTGGGCAAAGAGATCGAGGTGCTGGAGATGCAGCACAAGATCCAGTCCCAGGCCCGGGAGGAGATGGACAAGACCCACCGGGAGTACTACCTGCGGGAGCAGCTCAAGGCCATCCAGAAGGAGCTGGGCGAGACCGACGAGCGCAGCCAGGAGATCCAGGAGCTGGAGCAGAAGATCGAGCGGGCCAAGATGCCGCCCGAGGTGGCGCCGGAGGCCAAGACCCAGCTTGGCCGGCTGTCGCGCATGCATCCGGACGCGGCCGAGGCGTCGGTGATCCGCACCTACCTGGACTGGCTGATCGACCTGCCGTGGGCCAAGCAGACCAAGGACAAGTTGAGCATCAAACAGGCCCACAGGATCCTGGAGAAGGACCACTACGACCTGGAGAAGGTGAAGGAGCGGATCCTGGAGTACCTGGCGGTCCGCAAGCTGAAGAAGAAGATGAAGGGCCCGATCCTGTGCTTCGTGGGGCCGCCGGGCGTGGGCAAGACCTCTCTGGGCCGCTCCATCGCACGGGCCCTGGGCCGGAAGTTCGTGCGCATCTCCCTGGGCGGCGTGCGCGACGAGGCGGAGATCCGGGGCCACCGGCGGACCTACATCGGCGCCCTGCCCGGGAAGATCATCCAGGGGATCAAGCAGGCCGGGACCAACAACCCGGTCTTCATGATGGATGAGGTGGACAAGGTGGGGGCGGACTTCCGGGGCGATCCCTCGGCGGCCCTCCTGGAGGTGCTGGATCCGGAGCAGAACGTGTCCTTCACGGACCACTATCTCGGGGTGCCCTTCGACCTCCGGAACGTGATGTTCATCACCACGGCGAACCTGGCCGATCCCATCCTGCCGGCGCTGAAGGACCGGATGGAAATCATCGAGATCTCGGGCTACACCGAGGAAGAGAAGCTGCACATCGCCAACCGCTACATCCTGCCCCGGCAACTGGACGAGCACGGGATCTCACCCGGGTCACCGCCGCCGGCCTCCATCGCTTCCTGGGCGCGCCCAAGTTCCTGCCCGAACCGGAGCAGGAGAAGGACGAGATCGGGGTGGCCACGGGCCTGGCCTGGACCCAGACCGGCGGCGATATCCTGTACATCGAGTGCACCATGATGCGGGGCAAGGGGAACCTGGCGCTCACCGGGCACCTGGGAGACGTCATGAAGGAATCGGCCCAGGCGGCCATGAGCTACGCCCGGTCGCGGGGGGTCAGCCTGGGGATCAAGGAGGAGACCTTCGCCAAGCACGACGTCCACATCCACGTGCCGGCCGGGGCCATTCCCAAGGACGGCCCCTCGGCCGGGATCACCATGGCCACGACGCTGATCTCCACCCTCACGCGGATGCCGGTCCGCCGGGACGTGGCCATGACCGGAGAGATCACGCTGCGGGGGAAGGTCCTGCCCGTCGGCGGCCTCAAGGAGAAGGCCCTGGCGGCCCGCCGGATGGGGATCAAGACGGTCATCGTCCCCAGCAAGAACGACAAGGACGTGAAAGAGCTGCCGGCCAACGTCCGGCGCGGGATTCAGTTCGTGTACGTGGACGACATGGATCAGGTATTGAAGGTGGCCCTGGTCAAGCGAGGCGCCTCGCGGCGCGGCGCGGCCGCCGCGGAGGAGCGGCGGGTGGCGGCTCGCACCTGATCGCTGCGCGATCGGTCAATTGGTCAATTGGTTGATTCGTCAATTGGGGAAAACGGGCCGACGCAGACTCGGGCCCACCAATTGACTCTTTGACCTCTCGACACGTTGACGAGTCTTTCGAGTGAAGGAGGACCGCGTTCGTTTTGAGTCACAGTGAGCCGTGGGTGCGCATCATCCCCCTGGGCGGGCTGGGCGAGATCGGGATGAACATGACCCTCCTCGAAACCGAGGAGGATCTCCTGGTCATTGACGCCGGCCTCATGTTCCCGGAGGAGGAGATGCTGGGGATCGACCTCGTGCTCCCCGAGGTGACCTACCTGCTGGAGCAGCGGGACAAGGTCCGCGGCATCGTCCTCACTCACGGCCACGAGGATCACACCGGCGCCCTGCCCTACCTCCTGCCGCAACTCCCTGTCCCTGTCCACGGCACCGCGCTCTCCCTCGGGCTGGTCCAGGAGAAGCTTCGCGAGTTCGACCTGGACCGCACGGCCGACCTGCGACGGATCCGGGCCGGCGACCGCTTGCAGCTCGGCGCGTTCACCCTGGAGTTCATCCGGGTCGGCCACAGCATCCCCGACGGGGTGGCGATCGCCGCCCACACCCCGGCCGGGCTGATCGTCCATACCGGCGACTTCAAGTTCGACCAGACGCCCGTGGGCGGGGAGCTGACCGACTTCGGGAAGCTCGCCGAACTGGGGGAGCGGGGGGTGCAGGTCCTGCTCTCCGACAGCACCAACGCCACGCGGGACGGCGTGACCCCGTCCGAGTCCGAGGTCGCGCGCACCCTGGAACCGATCTTCCGCACCGCGCCCCGCCGGATCATCGTGGCCTGCTTCGCCAGCCACATCCACCGGATCCAGCAGGTCCTGGACGTGGCCGCGCGGCTGGGCAAGAAGGTCGCGGTGAACGGCAAGAGCATGACGGCTAACACCCGGATCGCGGCCGAGCTGGGCTACCTGCGGGTGCCGGAGGAGACGCTGGTGCGCCTGGACGAGTTGCGGCGCACTCTCCCGGATCAGAGCGTGATCATCACCACGGGCAGCCAGGGGGAACCCCTCTCGGCCCTGGCCCGCATGGCGGTGGGCGAGCACCGGCAGATCGAGATCCAGCCGGGGGACACGGTGATCTTCTCGGCCCGGGTGATCCCGGGCAACGAGAAGTCCATCGCCCGCACCGTCAACCAGCTCTTCAAGCGGGGGGCCCAGGTGATCACGGAGGAGGTGATGGCCGGCGTCCACGTGTCCGGGCATCCCAGCCGCGAAGAGCTGAAGCTCATGCTGAACCTGACCCGCCCCCGCTTCCTGGTGCCGGTGCACGGGGAGTACCGGCACCTCCACTCCCACGCCCAGCTCGCCCGGGGCATGGGGATGCCGCCCGACCACGTCTTCCTGCTCGACAACGGGGACGTCCTGGAGGTCACGCCGACCCGCGCCGCCCTGGTGAGCAAGGTGGCCGCGGG
>JACPAT010000093.1 GCA_016180655.1 Candidatus Methylomirabilota bacterium
GTGCGCCGCGACGAGGTCCGCCTGATCCGGCGCGATCGGGCCGAGAACCAGCATCCCGCACGCGATGCCAGCCTCACGGAGCGGGACCGCTTCCTCGGGGATGGCCACCCCCAACCAGGTGGCCCCCGCCGCAAGCGCAGCCTTCGCGACCGGCACGGCCCCATGGCCGTAGGCATCACCCTTCACGACGGCCATCACCTGGGTTCCGGGACCGGCGAGGCGACAGGCCAGCCCGACATTGGCGACAATGGCAGCCAGGTCGATTTCCACGTAGGTTGGGCGCATGGGCAACTTCCCCCCGCGGGCTTTCGCGACTCCGGGACGAAGATAGCAGAACTGGCCGCCATTGGTAAAGCCGTCGCTTACTCACCCCTCCTGGAGGAGTGAGGATCGGTATGGGTGTACAGCGAAGAAAAATGGCAAAATACTTGGAAAAGACGCCTTGATAAGCCAGATATAGCCCATATACCTCATTTATTTTCACTGCCTGATCTTGCAAACCAACCCGTGAGAAACTAAATTCCCGCTGCTAGCACTCGACAGCAGGGAGTGCTAACAACGTAGAGGGGGCCGGCTCGGTCATTTTTTTCGCCTCCCGAAGAGCCAGAGCGAAACTCATTACACGCGAAGCTGAGCACGCTGCGGGCCGAGATGAGCCGCCCGCATGGTTTTCCCTCTCACCGTTCGCGAGGGATGGTGGCGTTCCAACTTTCTGGAAAGGAGTGACGCGCGATGAAGAAGATCAAGCCACTGCAGGACCGGATCCTGGTCAAGCGCCTGGAGGAGAAGGAGGTCAAGAAGGGGGGCATCATCATCCCGGATACAGCCAAGGAAAAGCCGCAAGAGGGCGAGGTGATGGCCGTCGGCCCGGGGAAGGTCACCGACGACGGGAAGCGGCAGCCCCTGGACGTCAAGGTCGGGGACAAGATCCTCTTCGGGAAATACTCCGGATCCGAGGTGAAGCTCGGCGATGAGGAGTTCCTCATCATGCGGGAAGAGGACGTCCTCGGCATCCTGCAGTAACCCGACCGGTGCGCGGTTTCTGGTTCGATCCATCAGCCTGACGGACACACACGTAAGGAGGAGACAGCATGCCAGCCAAGCAACTGATGTTCGATGAGGAGGCCCGCCGGGCGATCCTCCGCGGCGTAGACAAGCTGGCCAACGCCGTGAAGGCGACCCTGGGGCCCAAGGGACGCAACGTCGTCCTCGACAAGAAGTTCGGCGCGCCCAACATCACGAAAGACGGCGTGACGGTGGCGAAGGAGATCGAGTTGGAGGATCCCTTCGAGAACATGGGCGCCCAGATGGTGAAGGAAGTGGCGTCCAAGACCTCCGACGTGGCCGGCGATGGGACCACCACGGCCACGGTGCTGGCCCAGGCCATCATCCGGGAGGGGATGAAGAACGTCACGGCCGGGAGCAACCCCATGGCGCTGAAGCGCGGCATCGACAAGGCGGTGGAGGGGGTCGTCGAGGAGATCAAGAAGCTCTCCAAGCCCACCAAGGGCAAGAAGGAGATCTCCCAGGTGGCCAGCATCTCCGCCAACAACGACCGGACCATCGGCGACCTGATCGCCGACGCCATGGAGAAGGTCGGCAAGGACGGGGTCATCACGGTGGAGGAGGCCAAGGGGGTCGAGACCACCCTGGAGGTGGTCGAGGGGATGCAGCAAGATGGGCAAGCCCCTCCTGATCATCGCGGAAGAGGTGGAGGGCGAAGCCCTGGCCACCCTGGTGGTGAACAAGCTCCGCGGCACCCTGACCACCTGCGCCGTCAAGGCCCCGGGCTTTGGCGACCGGCGCAAGGAGATGCTGAAGGACATCGCCGTGCTCACCGGCGGCGAGGTCATCTCCGAGGAGCTGGGGATCAAGCTGGAGAACATCCGGCTGGATGACCTGGGGAAGTGCAAGAAGGTGGTGGTGGACAAGGAGAACACCACCATCATCGAGGGGGCCGGCAAGGACAAGGAGATCGAGGGCCGGATCAAGCAGATCCGCACCCAGATCGAGGAGACCACCTCGGACTACGACCGGGAGAAGCTGCAGGAGCGGCTGGCCAAGCTGGCCGGCGGCGTGGCGGTGATCAAGGTGGGCGCCCCCACCGAGATCGCCATGAAGGAGAAGAAGGCCCGCGTGGAGGACGCCCTGAACGCCACCCGGGCGGCCGTGGAGGAGGGGATCGTCCCCGGCGGGGGCGTGGTGCTCCTGCGCGCCATGGCGGCGCTGGAGAAGCTGAAGGTGTCCGGCGACGAGAAGATCGGCGCGGACATCGTCCGGCGCGCCCTGGAGGAGCCCATCCGCCAGATCGCCGAGAACGCCGGCGTGGAGGGCTCCATCGTGGTGCAGAAGGTCCGCGATGGCAACGGGGCCTTCGGCTTCAACGCCGAGAGCGAGGAGTACGAGGACCTGCTGACGGCCGGGATCATCGACCCGACCAAGGTCACCCGGATCGCGTTGCAGAACGCCGCCAGCATCGCCGGGCTCATGGTGACGACGGAGTGCATGGTCACCGAGATCCCGGAGAAGGAGAAGACCCCGCCCATGCCCCCGCATGGCGGCGGCGACATGTACTAAGTGCTTGATCTCATAAACCCGTATCAGGTTTCCCCTGATACGGATCGTCCTTTGCCAAGGGCGTTTCGTGTAGGGTTGGCTCGCGCCAAACCTACACGAACTCATGAAATCAAGCACTAAGCCGACGCCTACCAGCAATCGGCGTCGGAGCCGGGAGTCCACAGGGCGCGGCGTGCTGATCCACCCGCGACTCCATTGGGTACATAGGCCCCGGGCGGTGATCCCGCCCGGGGTTTTTTCTTTCGCCGGGATCCGCGCCGACGACCGCGAATTCTCTTTGACGGATGGGGATCCAGTGACTACAGTGGGAGCCGTGGAATCGCCATCACCCAGGAGGACCACGTGAAGCTGCGGTTGCGGAATCTCCGCGTGGCCCCGACGGCTGGCCTGGTTCGCTCGGAGCGGCTGGAACGCACGGCGGGCCATCGCCGCGCGGAGCTGTCCGTCACCGGGATGGTCTGCGCGCTCTGAGCCCTCCGGGTGCAGCGGGCCCTGGAGGGGCTGCCGGGGGCGATCAGCGCGCGGGTGAGCCTGGCGCGGGAGCGCGCCATCGTGGACTACGATCCGCGCGCCCTGACCATCGCACGGATGGTCGAGGCGATCGGGGACACCGTGGTCCTCCCCGCGGCCCGTCGCGCGATCGAGCGCGCCAGCCGTCCGCGCCGTGGCCGGCCATCCCGGTGACTGCCGGCTGATGACGCCGGCCAAGGAGCAGAGGGCGTGGCCGGACCGCCGCGAGTTCTCCTCAGCGTGGAATGCTACTCGGGCACCCGGGCGGACGAGCGGCCGGTGGCGATCCGGCTGGGGGAACGGCGGGTCGCGATCCGGGAGATCGTCGACCGCTGGTACGGCGAGGACCACGCCTATTTCAAGCTGATCGGCGAGGACGGGGTGCGGTATCTCATCCGGCAGGATCGGGGGTGTGACCTCTGGGAGTTGATCCTGATGGAGGTTCCAACCACCCCACCGGTGCGCGGGGGACGCTGATGCGACGACTGCGGGCCTTTCCCGTCGAGGAACTCCTGCTGGCTCACCTGGTGCCGGGCTTCCTCTTCGCCCTCGGCTGGACCGTCATGTACGAGATCTACCACGAGGAGGGCTCGTACTACACCACGCTGCTGCAGGAGATCCTGGAAAGCGAGGGCCTGTTCCCCTCCTTCATGATCATGGCCGTGCTCATGGCCTTCCCGGTGGGCATGCTGGTGGACAGCGTGCGCCATGTTCTGGGGGAGGTCTGGCTGGGCCTCCCCCGCCTACCCCCCCTCTCCGAGGGGATCCGTCCCGCTGTGCGGGATGCGGACCGGCGGGGCCGCGCCCCCGCGTCCCCCCTGCAGTGGATCGAGCAGTTGGACCCCCTCCCCAAGGATTTCGAGGCGCGCTATGCCCTCTACCGGCACGCCTGGGCCACCCTCCTCACCCCGGCCAAGGCGGCGGGCAACCTGGCCCTGGTGCTCCTGGTGCTCACGATCTGGTTCGTCGTCAAGATCATCCGCATGGGCGGCTGGCATGTGTTTTCCCTGGCGTTCATCATCGGGACGCCCCTCGTCGGCCTGGGCCTCATCCTGGCGCTCCTGACCCGGTACGTCACCGGCCTGGGCGACTTTCAGCGTGGCGTCCAGGCGTCGATCTTCCCGCCCAGGGGAACCCCCCCAGCCGGGCCGGGGGAAGACGCGCCGCCCTCCCCCGTCCTGAGCCTCCTTACCGGTCGCCATCCGTCCCGGACCCGAATGTGGCCGCTCCGGACCAGCGGCCCGTCTCCGCTTGACAAGGGGGGAGGATCGGTTCTAGCATCCCCCCCGATCGGGAAGGCTGATTTGGGAGCCGCAGGAGGTGTCTGCTGCGGCTCGTTCGCTTTCGGGCCGCCTCGCGCGGCCCGGGAGGTCCCTGGCATGCGAGTCATCATCGTGGGGTGCGGCCGGGTTGGCTCGCAGCTGGCCAACGCCCTCTCGGCCGAGCGGCACGACGTGGTGATCATAGATCGCGACCCCCTCTCCTTCGGCCGGCTGTCGCGGGAGTTCGGCGGCCGGATGCTCACGGGGGTGGGGTTCGATCGCGAGATCCTTCAAAAGGCCGACATCGAGGGGGCCGATGCCCTGGCCGCCACGACCGACAGGGGCCGATGCCCTGGCCGCCACGACCGACAGTGACAACGTGAACATCGTGGTGGCCGTGACCGCCAAGGCAACCTTCAAGGTCCCCCACGTGGTGGCCCGGATCTACGATCCCCAGGCCGCGGAGATCTACCGCCGGGAGGGCATCCCGACGGTGACCGCGACCCTGCTGGCCGCCAACACCATGAAGGCCATGATCGCCCACCCTCAGCTCGGCATCCTGGCCACCTTCGGCAGCGGCGAGGTGAAACTCCTCCAGGTGGAGGCCTCGAAAACGATGGCAGGGCGGACGGTCCGGGACGTCACGCTGCCCGGAGAGTCCTTGGTGGGCGCCCTGGTGCGCCGGGGACAGGCCATGATCCCCACCGCCGATGCTCGCCTGGAGGAGGGGGACCTGCTCCACATCGTGGCGGCGGCCGCGGCCCTCCCCAGGCTGGAGAAACTCTTCACGCCCTGACGGCGAGGAGTCCCCCATGCTCGCAGTGATCATCGGCGGCGGCCGCGGCGGGTCCTACCTGGCGCGGGACCTCCAGACCCAGGGGTACCGGATCAAGGTGGTGGATCGCCGGCCGGAGGTGGTCGCCAGGCTCCGCCAGGAGATCGGCGGGGACGTGATCTGCGGCGACGGGTGCAGCCCGCAGATCCTCGACCAGGTCGGCGTGAGCAAGGCGGATCTGATCGTGGCCCTGACCCACAACGACGAGGACAACTTGGTCGTCTGCCGCCTGGCCAAGCACCACTTCCACGTCCCGCGCGTGATCGCCCGCGTCAACAACCCGCTGAACGAGTGGCTCTACACCAAGGACTGGGGCGTGGATGTCGCCATCAGCCAGGTCCATCTCACCTCCAAGGTCATCGAGGAAGAGATCGGCCTGGGCGAGCTGGTGACGCTGCTCAAGCTCAACCGGGGCGAGGCGGCCCTGGTCGAGCTCCGGCTGCCCGACACGTCTCCCTGCCGGGGGAAGGCCATCCGCGAGGTGAACCTGCCCTCCGACGCCGTCATCGTGAGCGTGATCCGCGCCGGCAAGCTGGTCATCCCCCGCGGCGACACGGTCTTCGAGGCCGGGGACGAGATCCTGGCCGTCAGCACGGTCGCCGCCGAGAAGCCCCTGAAGGACATCCTGATCGGCTCCCCATAGGCCTCCCCCGTGATCTACGCGCTGAAACGGGTCCTGCTCGGGAACCCCCTGACCACCGCGCAGGCGCGGTACGAGCGGCTGGCCAAGATCCCCGCCCTGGCCATCTTCGCCTCCGACAACCTTTCCTCCGTCGCCTACGCCACCGAGGAAATCCTCCTGGTGCTGGTGTTGGCCGGCACCTCTGCCCTCTCGTACTCCCCGCCAATCGGAATGGCCATTGGATTGCTCACCGTGATCGTGGCCAGCTCCTACTGGCAGACCATTCACGCCTATCCCTCGGGGGGCGGCGCGTACACTGTCGCCAAGGACAACCTGGGCACCTATCCGGGCCTGGTGGCCGGCGCGGCCCTCCTGGTGGATTACGTTCTCACGGTCTCCGTGAGCGTGGCAGCCGGCGTGGCGGCGATCACCTCGGCATTCCCAGTACTGTACCCGCACCGGGTTGCCCTCTGCGTCGGGGTCGTCCTGCTGATTATGATGGCAAACCTCCGGGGCATACGCGAGACAGGGCGAATCTTCGCCGCCCCCACCTACTGGTTCATCCTGTGCCTGGTGATCCTGCTGGGTGGGGGATTCTATCACCTGCTGACGCAGGGAGCGCCACCGCTCTCCACCACGGTTCCGGAGCGTGAGCCCCTCAACGAGTTCCTGGTGTTGCGGGCCTTCGCCTCGGGGTGCGCGGCCCTCACCGGGATCGAGGCGGTCGCCAACGGGGTGCAGGCCTTCAAGCCGCCGGAGTCCCGCAATGCCGGCATCACCCTGGCGTGGATGGCTTTTATCCTGGGAAGCTCGTTCCTCGGAGTGACCTTCCTGGCCTACTTCTTCCACATCGTGCCCGTGGAGGGAGAGACGGTGGTCTCGATGCTGGGTCGCCAGATCTTCGGAAGCTCCTGGGTGTACTACATGATCCAGGCGGCCACGGCGGTCATCCTGATCCTGGCGGCCAATACCAGCTTCGCCGGGTTCCCCATGCTGGCCTCCATGCTGGGCAAGGACGGATTCCTCCCCCGCCAGTTCGCCAACCGGGGCGACCGCCTGGTCTTCAGCAATGGCATCATCATCCTGGCGAGTGTCTCCAGCTTGCTGCTGGTGATCTTCGGCGGCAGCACCCACGCCCTGATCCCCCTGTATGCCGTGGGGGTATTCACCGCCTTCACCCTCTCCCAGGCGGGCATGGTCCGGCACTGGTGGAAGGAGCGCGGCCCCCGCTGGCGCCCGCACGCCGCTATCAACGGTTTGGGCGCGGTGGTGACCGCGGCAGTCGTCACGGTCATCGGCGTGAGCAAGTTCGTCCACGGTGCCTGGATGATCATCATCATCATCCCCGTCCTGGTGGTGGGGTTCCTCGCGGTGCGGCGGCACTACAGTGTCCTGGCGCGGGGGCTTTCCCTGGAGGGTTTCTCCCCGCCCAAACTCGGCCGGCATCCCGTGGTGGTCCTGGTGGCCGTGGTGCGCCGCAGCTGCCGGTCCCCCTCGTGGTCCTGGACTCCCCCTACCGATCGGTGCTCCTACCAATTCTCAACTACATAGACCAGATGGAGAAGCAGCAGGACGGCGCCTACATGACCATCATTCTGCCCGAATTCATCCCCGCCAAGTGGTGGCAGCATCTGCTCCACAACCAGACGGCCCTGCTCATCAAGGGCGCCCTGCTCTTCCGCCGCGGCAAGGTGGCCATCAGCATTCCCTATCATCTCGACCAGTAACCGCTTGAACCCTTCAGGATGCGCGAGCCATGAAAGAGCGTGGACCGGATCCCGATCCCCTCCTGGCCCGAGTGAAGGAGGAGGGGCGGCAGCGCCGCGGGAAGCTGAAGGTATTCTTCGGCGCGGCGGCCGGAGTGGGAAAGACCTACGCCATGCTTCAGGCAGCTCAGGAGCGCCGGGCCGCTGGCGTGGACGTCGCGGTCGGTTGGGTGGACACCCACGGCCGGGCGGAGAGCGCGGCGCTGCTGCAGGGGCTGGAGATCCTTCCTCCCCGCCGCGCGGCCTATCGCGGCACCACCCTCCAGGAATTCGACCTGGACGCGGCGCTTCAGCGCCGCCCGACTCTGATCCTGGTGGACGAACTCGCCCACAGCAATGCGCCCGGAATGCGCCACGCGAAGCGCTGGCAGGACGTGACGGAACTTCTGGACAGCGGGATGGACGTCTACGCCACGTTGAACGTGCAGCACTTGGAAAGCCTCAATGACGTGGTTGCCCGCATCACCGGTGTCACGGTGCGGGAAACCGTTCCCGATTCCGTTCTGGAACAGGCGGCCGAGGTCGAATTGATTGACTTGCCCCCCGAGGACCTCCTCCAACGGCTCAGAGAGGGCAAGGTGTACGTGCCGGAGCAGGCCCGGGAGGCCATGCAGAGCTTCTTCCAGAAGGGGAACCTAATCGCCTTGCGTGAGCTGGCCCTCCGCAGAACCGCCGATAGCGTGGACGCGCAGATGCGTGAGTACATGCGGGAGCACGCGATTCGGAAGACCTGGCCGGTGGCCGAGCGAATCATGGCCTGTGTCAGTCCGAGCCCGCTGGCCTCCTGCGTGGTTCGCGCCGCCAAACGGTTTGCGGACACCCTTCGGGCTGAATGGATCGTGGCCTATGTCGAGACCCCCGGCCACGCCCGAATGTCCGAGGCGGCGCGTGTGCGTATTGCGGACACCCTCCGGCTCGCCGAGGGGCTCGGCGCCGAGACGGTCGTTCTGAGCGGCCACAGCGTGAGCGATGAGATCCTGGCCCACGCCCGCGCCCGCAATGTCAGCAAGATTGTCATCGGCACGCCGCACCAGCCCTTCTGGAGGCGCATCCTGTTCGGCTCGATCGCGGACACCTTGATCCGTCGCAGCAACGAGACAGACATCTACGTCATCAGCGGAGAAGAATCGCCCAATGTCCCTTATGTCCCGCCCGCCAGGACCCGGCGCAGCGGGTGGCTCTCCTATGTATGGGCCGTGGCCATCGCGGCCCTCTGCACCGCCATCGCCTGGGTGATGTTTCCGTTCTTCGAACTGTCAAACCTGATCATGGTGTACCTCCTGGGCGTGGTGGGCGTGGCTGCCCGGGGGCAGACCGCACCCTCGATCCTGGCGTCCATCCTCAGCGTGGCGACCTTTGACTTCTTCTTTGTTCCCCCCTATTTCACCTTTGCGGTAGCGGATAAGCAGTATCTGGTTACCTTTGCTGTGATGCTGGCCGTGGCCTTGGTCATTGGTGGGCTGACGGTCCGCATCCGGTGGCTGGCCGAGTCCGCGCGGCAGCGGGAACGGCGCACGGCAGCCCTGTACGCCCTGAGCCGTGAACAGGCCGGCGTCCGGGAGGTGGTTCACATCCTGGAAGTTGGCCTGCGGCACATCCAGGAGGTGTTCCGCGGACAGATGATCGTCCTGCTTCCCGGCCCGGGAGGGCATCTCATGCCTCAGCCTGACCTGCCGACGCAATTCAGAATGGACTCCAAAGAGCACGAGGTGAGCCAATGGGTTTTTCAACACGGGCAGTTGGCGGGGCGGGGGACGTACACTCTGCCGGGGGCGGAGGCGCTGTATCTGCCCCTAGTGGCCTCTCGCGGCACGCTGGGGGTACTGGGAATCCAGACGGATGACCCCCACGCCCTCGAGGCGCCCGAGCAGCTCCACCAGCTTGAGGCCTTTACCAATCAGATAGCACTGGCGCTGGAACGCGCCCAGTTGGCGGAGGAAGCGCAGCAGGCCCACCTCCGCATGGAGACGGAGCGCCTGCGAAGCTCCCTCCTCAGCTCGGTCTCCCACGATCTTCGGACGCCCCTGGCCTCCATCACCGGTGCAGCCAGCAGCCTGCTGGAGACGGGGGACGGGCTTTCGGGAAGCGCGCACCGGGAACTGCTGGAGACCATCCATGAAGAAGCGGAACGGCTCAGCCGCCTCGTGCACAACCTGTTGGAAATGACACGCCTGGAGTCCGGGTCCCTTGAGGTGCGGAAGGACTGGCACCCTCTGGAGGAGGTCGTGGGGGCCGCTTTGGGCCGTCTTGCAAAGCAGGTGCGCGGCCGCCCCGTCACCACCCGCCTGCCCGCTGAGCTGCCGCTGGTTCCCATGGACGATGTCCTGATGGAACAGGTTCTGATCAACCTCCTGGACAATGCCATCAAGCACACACCGGACGGGAGCCCCATCGAGCTCGCCGCCATGGCCGATGGTGAGGCGGTGACGGTGGAGGTCGCCGACATCGGTCCCGGCCTGCCCACGGGCGACGAGCAGAGGATCTTCCAGAAGTTCGCGCGGGGCCAGCCTGCCACATCACGCGGGGCAGGCCTGGGCCTGGCCATTTGCCAGGGGATCGTGGAGGCCCACGGGGGGCGGATCTGGGCAGAGAACCGACCCGGTGGCGGCGCGGTATTTCGCTTCACGATCCCGCTGAGTGGGAGGCCACCGGAGATTCGCGCTTCCGACACGTGAATAGCTGGAAGACCCGAGCGGTCCACGGCTCAGCCTCCAAGATTTCCTTCCGACCACTCCGTCTTTATGGATTTTTTATTCGATCACCGTTGATCCTTACGACTTCTTTATTTGACCGAGGAGGTGGGTGGGCATAGCCTGATCCGTTGAGGGGGATGGTGGAATTTGTCATGAGGTCCATCGTACTGACTGATCGGCGCGTCAGGGAAAACCGCTCGAGAACGGCCGTTCTCCTGGTCTTCCTCCCGTCCCCCGAGGACAGGGGCTGGCCGGCACAGGGGACCCGCAAACAGCCCGCATGGCCCCTGCTATACGCCCTGCTACCTCTGACTATCGGATTGTTCCTGCTGGCCGAACGAATACCCGAGTGGAGTCTCTGGCGACCCGTGGCGGAGTGTGCTGCCCTGATCCTGGTGTTCGGTGCCGCGCTGGCCTGGCTCCGCGCGAACCGCCCGGCCCTGACGCACTCCATTGGACAGCCGGAATCCCTCCTGGCCGAGAGTGCCCAGACGCTCTATTTGCCCAGGGCCTTGCCTGCTCAGATTTCCCCCTACCGAGAGGCATCCGCCTCCTGTCCCTCCTGGTCGCCCCCTGCGCCCCCACCCAGGAGCACGGCCCTTTCGTGACGCTCCCGGGAAGGCACCTTGCCCATCTCGGCCGTGTGTCCTTCCTCTCCTGCAGGGTAATCCCCCTTACCGGGGGAACCGGCTTGACCTTGGACCGAGATCAGGCAATGGGATACAATCCCTTAGGAGGCCGGCGGATACCCGTTCAGGCGGCAAAATAGTCTTCAGTGGCGTCGACCCGTTCCCGCAGGTGCCTCCGCCGTTGGAGCACATGGATGGCTGAGCTTCCCGCTGGTCCAAAAACAGGCGCCGAGGAGCCCGGGGTCTCCTCCGCCCCTGGTCCGGCGGTCGTGCTGATCGAGGACGAACCCCCCATCCGGCGCTTCCTGCGGGCCGGCCTGACTGGTCACGGATATCGGCTGTTCGAGGCCGCCACGGGGGAGGCCGGCTTGATGGAAGTCGCAACCCGGCAGCCTGACATCATCATTCTGGATCTTGGTCTGCCGGACATAGATGGATTGGAGGTCATCCGCCGCCTTCGCGAGTGGAGCACAACGCCCATCATCGTGCTCTCGGCACGAGGCCAGGAACGCGACAAGATCACGGCGCTGGACGCTGGTGCCGACGATTACGTGAGCAAGCCCTTCGGAGTCGGCGAGTTGCTCGCCAGGATGCGCGTCGCGCTACGCAATGTGGCCAGGGGCCTGAAGGAGGGCGGTGAATCCGCCTTTTCCGTCGGCGATCTGCATGTGGATCTGGCCCGCCGGCAGGTGCTGGTCGCTGGAAAGCCAGTCCATCTTACCCCCATCGAGTACCGGCTGCTCACCACTCTCATCCGCCATGCCGGAAAGATCTTAACCCATCAACACCTGCTGAGAGAGGTCTGGGGCCCGTCCCTGACTGAACAGGCGCAGTACCTGCGGGTGTACATCGCCCAGCTTCGGCGGAAGCTGGAGGCCGATCCTGCCAGGCCGAGGTACGTCCTCACCGAGCCCGGCGTTGGATACCGCCTGGCTGCGGAGTAGTCTGGTGCGGAGTGTGTTCGGGCCTGATGCCCTCCAACGCCGTCAGATGGGTCTCCCCCAGCTTGACACATCCCGGGGGCAGGGCTAGCATGCGCGAAGGGCTGCAGGGGATACCCTCTGCAGCCCTTCGCGTGGAGGCACTGTGCCAAGTTCCTTGAAGCGCGTGATCCTGGGCACACCGCTGGCCACGGCCGCCGAGAAGCATGAGCGGCTTGGCAAGGTGGCCGGGCTGGCGGTGTTCGCCTCGGACGCCCTCTCTTCCGTCGCCTACGGCACGGAGGAGATCCTCCTGGTCCTCGTCGCCGCGGGAACCGGTGCCGCGCTCGGGTACTCACAGCCCATCATGGTGGGGATTGCCATTCTGGTGGCGGTCGTGGCGGCCTCCTACTGGCAGACGATCCACGCCTATCCCTCCGGTGGGGGCGCCTACATCGTCGCCAAGGACAACCTGGGTGACCTTCCTGGGCTGGTGGCCGGCGCCGCGCTCCTCATCGACTACGTTCTCACCGTCGCCGTCAGCATCGCGGCCGGCGTGGCCGCCGTGACGTCTGCCGTCCCGGCGCTCTATCCGATCAGGGTGGAGATTGGCTTCCTCTGCGTCGTCGGCGTGACCGTCGCCAACCTCCGGGGCGTGCGGGAGTCGGGTCGAATCTTCACGATCCCGACCTACTGGTTCATCGGGAGTCTGTACCTCCTGATCATTGCCGGATTGTTCCGCGTGGCCACCGGGACCGCCGAGCCGCTGCCGACGGAAGAGATCAAGGCGACTCAGGAACTGACCCTTTTCCTCCTCCTTCGAGCCTTCTCGTCCGGCTGCGTCACGTTGACGGGCACGGAGGCTGTTAGCAACGGGATTCCAGCCTTCCGCCCGCCGGAATCCAGGAACGCGGCCATGACGCTGGCCTGGATGGCCCTCATATTGGGCAGTTCGTCCCTCGGGATGGCCTACCTCGCCCACGTCTATCAGGTCCTCCCCCGAGAGGCGGAGACCGTGGTGTCAGTTCTCGCGCGCACGATCTTCGGCAAGAACCTGCTGTATTACAATCTTCAGGCGGCCACGGCCCTCATCCTGTTCCTGGCCGCCAACACGTCTTATCAGGACTTCCCGCGCCTCTCCTCCATCCTGGCCAGGGACGGCTTCATGCCGCGGCAAATGGCCAACCGGGGCGACAAGCTGGTCTTCAGCAACGGCATCCTCATTCTCGCAGCGCTGTCCATCCTTCTTTTGGTTATGTTCCAGGGGAGCACCCACGCCCTCATTCCCCTCTACGCTGTCGGCGTCTTCCTTTCTTTCACCCTTTCCCAAACCGGGATGGTTCGGCACTGGATGAAGGAGGCCCATCCCGCCCCCCACCATATCGCGCTCAATGGCCTCGGGGCGGTCGCGACGGGGATCGTCACGATCGTCATCGCGGTCTCCAAGTTCACCCTCGGGGCGTGGGTGGTGGTCGTGCTGATCCCATTGATCGTCGTCGGCCTTCTGCGGATCGAACGGCACTACAAGGAAGTGGCGAAACGCCTTTCGCTCGCCGGTGCCGGCCGGCCGAGGATCGGAAAGAATCCCGTGGTGGTCCTGGTGGCCGGGATCCACAAGGGTGTCATAGAGGCATTAGAGTACGCCAAATCCATCTCGCCCAACGTCACCGCCTTGACCGTGGACCTCGATCCCACGAAGACGGCACGACTGCGCCTCCAGTGGGCGGAATGGGCGCCGGATGTCCCGTTGGTCGTCCTGGAATCCCCCTACCGCTCCATCCTCCAGCCCCTCCTGGAATATATTGATCGCATGGAGCGGCAGGGCGAGGGCCGCTATCTGACTGTGATCCTTCCGGAATTCGTCTGCTCTCACTGGTGGGAGCACTTCCTGCACAACCAGACCGCCCTCCTGATCAAGGCCGCCCTCCTCTTCAAGCCGGGCAAGGTCACCGTGAGCGTCCCCTATCACCTCGGGGAGTAAGGCGGCTCCGGCCCCATGGGTGTGCTATACTTTCCGCGAGCCCATGTCGGCGCCGGCGAGGCTCCTGCCAGGTGTCCGGGATTC
>JACPAT010000094.1 GCA_016180655.1 Candidatus Methylomirabilota bacterium
GACCCACACGTATTTGATATTGAAGGCGATGCGCAGGAACATCTTCAGGGGCAGGGACATCATGATCAGAAAGAGTTCGGACACAATGGCGTACCGCACAGGCCCCAGGGCTTGAAGCGTCGGACTGGTAGGGTTCTTCCACCAGTAGTAGACCACCGGCAGGACCCCCAGGTAGAGCGCCGACAGGGCAAGGCCGATCAGCTCGACGCCGAAGATCTTCGGGTTGCCCAGCCACTTGAACGGCAGCCCCGTCCCACCGATATCCAAGTAGGGCAGATCCACGTTGGTGAGCGCCACCACCTTGTGCGGATCCCAGCGGTCCCAGGGCCAGAAGAGGTTCCACCCCGGCCCCCGGAAGAAGACGCCCAGGAGGATCAGGGTGACCCAGAGGATCAGAAACCCGAAGAGGAACGTGGTGATGGCGAAGGGACGTTCCCGGAAGGTGTAATAGCCGTTCCCCTTGGGATTGATGTCAAAGTAGGGAATCAGCATCAGTCCGATGATGATCAGGCTGGGGAGGACCACGCCGGCCATCCAGGGATCGAAGTAGACCAGCATCTCCTGTAGCCCCAGGAAATACCACGGCGCCTTGGAGGGGTTGGGCGTGTTGGCAGGATTCGCCGGCTCCTCCAGGGGGGCGTTGATCACGATGGACCACACGGTGAGGAGCACCATGACAATGAGCGTGCAGATCCACTCGTTCCGGACCAGGAAGGGCCAGACGTGGACACGGTCCTCGAGCTGGGCTTTCTTCACCGCGCTGGTGGGGGCCGGCTTGGCCTTGGGCGGCGCGGCCGCTGTCGCTTTCAGCTCAGCCATCGTTCATGCTCCGCATTCAATTTGCGATTTCCCCCACCCTCGCCCTCCCCCGGCGGGGGAGGGATGGGGAGGGGGGCGCAATCACCAATCGACAATCCACAATCGGCAATCGGTCTAGAGGGGCCCCGAGGCCCCCCCGTCCTTCCGAATGCGCCAGAAGTGCACGATCATGAACATGCTGGCCAGGATGGGGAGGAAGATGCAGTGCAGCACGTAGAACCGGAGCAGCGTGGGCGGACCGACGACGCTCCCTCCCAGCAGGAAGGCCCGCGCGTCGTAGCGGGGGGTGACTCCCACCACGTCGGCGAAGGGCCCCTCGTGGCCCAAAAGCGGCGTGGCCCGTGCCATGTTCGTCCCGACCGTGACCGCCCAGATGGAAAGCTGATCCCACGGCAACAGGTACCCGGTGAAGCTCAGGAGCAGCGTGAGGGTCAGGAGGATGACCCCCACCACCCAGTTGAACTCCCGCGGGGGTTTGTAGGAGCCGGTCATGAAGACCCGGAACATGTGCAGCCAGACCGTGATCACCATGCCGTGGGCCGCCCAGCGATGCATGTTGCGCATGAGCATCCCGAAGGGGACGTCGAACTCCAGGTACTTCATGTCGGCGTAGGCATACTCCCCTACCGGGCGGTAGTAGAACATCAAAACTACCCCGGTGATGGTCAGGACCAGGAACAGCAGGAACGTGATCCCGCCCATGCACCAGGTGAACCGAACCCGGATGGCGTGGCGCCGGATCTTCGGGGGGTGCAGGTGGAGCCACACGTTCGCCATGATCTGGAGGACCCGGTTCCGCGGCGTATCGTCGTAGCCGTGGCGGAACATGGACGTCCAGACCTGGGATTCCACGATCTGGCGTCTCAGCGCCTTCAGCGTGCGCGTCAGCATGCAGCCTCCGGGGAAGGAGATCGGGCCATGCCGGTGAGGCGTCAGGCCTTGAGCTTGGCGCCGGGCTTGTCCCACTCGCCCAGCTCGTATCGGAACTTCAGGCTCTTATCCACCACGAGCTGGCCGTCATCGGAGAGAGAGATCTTCACCCGCTCCAGCGGGCGCGGGGCCGGCCCCTCGAAGTTGATGCCGGACCGCTTGAACCCGCTGCCATGGCACGGGCACTTGAACTTGTCTTCTGCCTGGAACCAGTTGGGAGTGCACCCGAGGTGCGTGCAGATGGCCAGGAGGGCGTAGAAGGTTCCATCGTCCTGGCGGACGATCCAGATGCGCTCGTCCTTCTTCCACCGCTCCGAGACGGCGCCCGCCGGGTACTCATCCGGGGTGCCGGCCCGGAAGGTGGGGGAGGGTTCGAAGAGCACCCGCGGGAACATGAACCGGGTGAAGGCCAGGGCGCTCGCCCCCAGGACGCCGAAAAAGCCGGCCCAGCCGGCCAGGGAGAAGATGTCGCGCCGCGACCAGAGCGTGGCCTCCAGCGCCGGGGCCTGGCCGCCGTGCGCGCCCTTGGGATCTCGATCAGCCACCGATCTCTCCAACTGTCCGCCTACGGCGGAAACCAGTTTCACAAGAACCGCGGTTGTTGGCTCGTGGATGTTCCTGACTTTTAAGGGATGATGATTGGAAGGTCAAGGAGAAATTTGGTCGACAATGCGCGTGGCGGCTCCCTGAGGCGTTCTCGTAGTTCGCACGGTCGGACCGTGGGGACCCCACGGCGAGAAACGCTCGGTGAGTCGCTGCTCCCTCCGCCCGGCGTTCCGAATGGTGGAGTCATCCGCCTGGGGGTTCGAATGGCGCATCGGTCATGCTATTTAGAACAAAAATCCTCGGGTATTTCCTGAGGGCGTATTGAGGGATGCCCTGACGGGGTCTTACGTAAAATCCCTAATTGACTCCACCAGGGATTTCCCGTACAAATATGGTCGCCTTTTCCCTACGACTCTACGCGTCTCTGATCGCGACATCGCCCGACGGGGGCCGCAGCAAGCCCTGACTCCCTCCCCAGGAGAACCATGGGAAACGGACAATCAAACAGACAATCTAAAGGAAGCAGGAGGGTTGCCATGGATCAGATGCTCACGAAGCCGACCATCAGTCCGATGAGTGCCGAGGCCACCGCGGCCATGCTCAGGGAGTTGGTGGCCCACCTGCGCCAGAACCGCACCCGACTGCGGGAGGAGTGGGTGCAACGCATCATCGAGGCCCAGTTGCTCACCGCCATGAGCAAGGAGGAGATCTTCGCGGAAGCGACCTCGGTCTACGACAGCTACCTGGACGTGCTGGAGACCGGGAGCGTGGAAGCCCTGCAAGCCTATGCCCGCAACCTGTCCGAGCGCATCATCCCCCGCGGCGTGGAGACCCACGAGGTGCTGGGGATCGTGCTGCTGCTCCGCGACGTCCTCGCGCGCGAGCTGTTCACTCGATACGGGTCAGACTTTGGGACGCTCAACAACGTGCTGGAGGCCTACGAACCTGCCGCCAACCGAATCGCCACGACGGTGGGCGTGGGCTTCGTTCAAGAGCGCGAGCGCGTCATCCGCCAGCAACAGGAGGCCATCCGGGAGCTCTCCACGCCGGTGCTCCCCGTCCGCGAGCGGTTGCTCATCCTGCCCATCATCGGCGTGATTGACCCCATGCGGGCCCGGCAGTTGACGGAACAACTGCTCCGCGGCGTCCGGACCAACCGCGCCAAGGTCGCGGTCATGGACATCACCGGTGTTCCCGCCATCGACTCCACCGTGGCCAACCACCTGGTGCAGACCGTGGAATCGGCGCGGCTCCTGGGCGCGACCGTCATCGTCACGGGCCTGTCACCCGAAATCGCGCAGACGCTGGTGACCATCGGGGTGGACCTGGGCAAGATGAACACGGTGGGCGACCTGCAGGGCGGCATCGAGGAAGCCGAGCGCATGCTGGGGTACAAGGTGATGCCGGTTCGCGAAGCCACGCAACAAGGGTAAAGGCGGCGGGCAATGGCGGTCCCGATTCTCAAACAGGGCAACTATCTGATCGCCTCCATCCAGGCGGCGCTGACGGACGCGGATCTGTTTGAACTGCGGAATGCCCTGGTGACGCAGGTGGGCCGGTTCCGCTCCCGAGGCGTCGTAGTGGACGTCACGGCCCTGGACGTGATGGATTCCTTCGCGGTCCGGACGCTGCGGGACATCGCCCAGATGACCCGGCTGCGCGGGGCCGAGACCGTCATCGTGGGCATCCAACCCGAGGTCGCGTTCGCCATGGTCCAGCTCGGCCTGACGCTGGAGGAGGTGGCCACCGCGCTGGACCTGGAAGAAGGGCTGGCCTACCTCGTTGAACGGAGCAAGAGGACCGGCCCTGAGATAGGCTCCCATGGCGGATGAAATCGTCATGGATGTCAGCTCCGATGCGGACATCGTCACTGCCCGCCAGAAGGGACGCGAGCTGGCGGGAAGGGTGGGCTTTTCCGTCACCGATTTGACGCTGATCGCCACCGCCATCTCGGAGCTGGCGCGGAACATCGTGCTCTATGCCAAGCATGGCGCGATCGCCGTGAGTCTTGCGGAGCATGGCTACCGGCGGGGCATCGTCATCGTCGCGCGCGATGAGGGGCCCGGCATCCCCAACGTGTCCCAGGCCCTCCAGGACGGCTATTCCACCTCCGGCGGCCTGGGGCTGGGCCTGCGGGGCACCCGCCGGCTCATGGATGAGTTCGACATCGTGTCCGAAGTGGGGAAAGGGACCACGGTGACCGTGAAGAAATGGCTCCGGTGACATGACGAGCGGTAACCCCGTTGAACCCCGGGTGCTTGAATGGGGTGTGGCCACCCTGACGCTCCCCGGCCAATCGGAGTCGGGAGACCAGTATCTGGTCGCGCCGTTTCCGAATGGCGTCCTGGTGGCGGTCATTGACGGGTTGGGCCACGGGGGCGAGGCGGCCGCAGCCGCCAAGACGGCCCTGGCCACCCTCGAGCGGCACGCGCACGAGCCCGTGATCTCGACGGTGAGGCGCTGTCATGAAAGCCTGCGGGGGACCCGCGGCGCGGTCATATCCCTGGCGGCCTTCAACACGCTCGATGGGACCATGACGTGGCTGGGCGTGGGCAATGTCGAGGGCATGCTGCTGCGTGCGGACCCGAACGCCAGGCCGGCCTACGAAGCCCTGCTGCTCCGCCGCGGGGTCATGGGGGGCCAATTGCCCTTGCTGTCCGCCTCCATCGTGCCCGTCATGTGGGGCGATACCCTCATCCTTGCCACCGACGGGATTCGGAGCGACTTTGCCCAGGGGCTCAGCCTGCGCGATCCCCCACAGCAAATCGCCGACGGGATCCTGGCCCGGCACGCCAAGGGAACCGACGACGCCCTGGTGCTGGTCGCGCGCTACCTTCGAGGTGCACCCTGAACGAGACCGCGCGCCAATTGATGGAGCAGTACCGGCGAGCCTTGCAGGATTACCTGGCGGGCGGGGGGGAGGGCGACTTGCAGCGCGCCTATGAGCTGGGACGCGAAGCCCTGGCCGGCGGGCTGGGCGTTCTGGACATGGCCATGATGCACGCCGAGGCTCTCGGAACAGTCTGGCCGACCGCTCCCACTCCCGAAGAGCGGGCCCACGCCGCCAAGACGGTGGCATTCTTCATGGAGAGCCTCTCACCGTTTGAGATGACCCATCGGGCCTTTGGAGAAGCCACCCTCACGCTGCGTCGGCTGAACGAGATGCTGGAGGAGGAGTCCAAACGGATCGCCCATGCGCTCCACGACGAGGCGGGGCAGCTCCTGGTGTCGGCGCATATCGCGCTCGCCGAGGTTGCCAGCGAGCTGCCGCCGCCCGGCCGCGAACGCCTGCAGGAGATCAGGGGTCTCCTCTATCAGATCGAGCGGCGATTGCGGGAGCTCTCCCACGAACTGCGGCCGGTGGTCCTGGATGACTTGGGTCTGGTGGCCGCCATCGAATTTCTCGCCCAGGGTGTCTCGAAGCGGGCGGGATTTCCCATCGCCGTGGAAGGGTCGACGATGGGCCGCCTTCCGCCGCAGATCGAGACGGCCCTGTACCGGATCGTCCAGGAGGCCCTGACCAACGTCACCAAACACGCCCGCTCCACTCGCGTGAACATCCGGCTCGGGCGGAAAGATCGGAGGGTCCGCTGTTCCGTCCAAGACGACGGGAAGGGATTCGATGTCGACGCCGTCTTCGGGGGGCGGGCTCGGCGGGGATTGGGACTCCTGGGGATCCGGGAGCGGGTGAACGCTTTGGGCGGGACCCTTCAAATCACCTCGGCTCCGAGGCAGGGCACGGAGCTATCCGTCACGATCCCTGTGGAGGCGTAAGGTGCCGCTCCGGATCCTCCTCGCCGAGGACCACCTGATGGTCCGCCAGGGCCTGAGAGCGCTCTTGGAGCGGGAAGGTTTCGAGGTGGCGGGGGAGGCCGGGGACGGTCACCAGGCGATTCGGCTGGCCCAGGATCTTCGTCCTGACGTGGCCGTCCTCGATCTCGCCATGCCTCTCCTGAACGGTCTCGACGCCGCCCGGGAGATCCTCAAGGTCTCTCCTTCGACGAAGGTCATTCTTCTGACCGTACACACCGAGGACCAATATGTGCTGGAGGCCCTCCGCGCCAGAGTCAAGGGGTATGTCCTGAAGACCCAGGTTGCGGAGGATCTGGTTCAGGCGATCCGCGAGGTTCTCCGGGGATCCACCTATCTGAGCCCCGGGATCTCGCAAGCCGTCGTGGAAGCGTTTCTGGCCAAGACCGACCTGCCCACCGATCCCCTGACACTGCGGGAGCGGCAGGTCCTGCAGCTCATTGCCGAGAGGAAAAGCACAAAAGAGATCGCCGGGCTGCTGGGCGTGAGCGTCAAGACGGTGGAGTCTCACCGGGCCAGGATGATGGAGAAGCTGGACATCCACGGTCCCGGGCTTTCCCCCCTACGCTTCTAGGATTCCCCCGATTCCCTTCGCCCGCCCCGGAGGCTACCCTTGCGTGAAATGCCGGTCACCACCCTCCTCGTGGACGATGATCGAGGTGTTCGCAAGGTCGGGAAGCGCCTCCCGGAAGGGGGGGGAAGGACAGGATGAGCGCGGACACAGAGCACCTGCCGATCCAGATCCTCCTGGCCGATGATCACTCGATCGTCCGCCAGGGGTTGAAGGCCCTGCTGGAGCGGGAAGGGTTCAAGGTGGTTGGCGAGGCCTCGGATGGCCGCCAGGCGATTCGGCTGGCCCAGGACCTTCATCCTGACGTGGCCGTCCTCGATCTCGCCATGCCCTCGGTGAACGGCCTTGAAGCCGCCCGGGAGATCCTGAAGGTCTCCCCCCGGACACGAACGATCCTCCTGACCATGCGCACTGAGGATCACCACGTCCTGGAAGCCCTCCGGGCCGGGGTCAGGGGCTACATCGTGAAGACCCAGGCCGTGGAGGAACTGGTCGAGGCGATCCGGGAGGTCTCCCGGGGACTGACCTATTTGAGCCCGGATGCCTCCAAGGCCGTCGTTCAGGCGTATCTGGCCAAGACTGATCTGCCGCATGATCCCTTGACTCCTCGGGAGCGGCAGGTGTTGCAGCTCGTTGCCGAGGGGAAGACAACAAAGGAGATCGCCGAGCTTCTCGGGGTCAGCTTCAAGACTGCCGAGTCCTACCGGACCCGGCTCATGGAGAAGCTCCAGATCCACCAGACAGCCGGCCTCGTCCGATATGCTATCCGCCGCGGCCTGATCGAGCCGTGAGCCTCGGGCGACCGTAAGGGCGATCGCGCTCCCCTGTGCTTCTTGGGGTTTCCCTCCCCTTCACTTCCCGAAGTTTTCCCCTCTCGCTTCAACAATTCCCCTGATTGCCCTCGTCCACCCTGGAACCTATCCTCGCAGGTATGAGACCCCTGCGACCATCCTGCTCATACCATTCCTGGATTTGGTACGCGAAGCGGCTGGCGGCGATGGACTGAACGAAAGGAGGGGAGGGGAATGGGTGCAAGCCCGGGATACCATGGGATTACCTGCTCCTGTTGCGGAGACAACGCCTGGGTCCCGAGGGCCCGTCGGTTTCTCTGCGATCCCTGCTTCCAGCACCACGGCAGGAGCCACGATGACAAGCTCACCTACGTGGAACTGAACGGGAAGATTACCGAATACTTGCGAAAGGAGGGATTGCCACTGGCGACCTTCGCAGCGTACGGGAGGTGAGGAGTCGAGCCTCGTGGGCTTCATTTCCCCCGACAAGCCGCACGAACTCATCCTCGTGATGACCTGCACCAAGTGATCCGAGGGAGTGACCTACGCGCCTGCCAAGAAGTAGACCTCCGACGGCCGGCGCGTACTGAAGGCGGAATGGGAGGATTGTCAACCTCGTCAGTCTACGGGGACTCCCCTACCCTTTGGACAACCGCCGGGGCCTGATCGAGCGTTGCGGGTTCGACCCCCGTCAATTCCCCCTTTTGATTTCCAGGATTGTCCCCCCTTCGATGCTGGGATTCACCGACTTGTCCTCCCCCACCTTGAGGCCTATCCTCTCGCGTGTATCCTGAAGCTATGGACATTTGCCTGGAGGACGGCAACAGGAACCCAAGTCGGACAGCACCCTTCACTCTGCTCTGGAGGGGAACGAGGTTCCGACGGGTGCGACCCCCCCAGCCCAATCCCGAACCTGACCTCCCTGCGTGTTAGGAAGGAGGTGAAAGGATGCCGGTCGGGGAGGCCACTGGAGATCCAGTGGCCTCTCTTTTTATGGGCGTGGTAAGGAGACGAACTATGCGGAAGCTGCGGGTCCTCATCGTGGAGGATAAACGGCTAATGGCGGCCCACCTGAACGCCCAGTTGGAAAGCCTCGGCCACCACGTGGTGGGATTGGTCAAGGACAGGAGGGAGGCGGTAAAGTCCGCCTTAGAGCTTCAACCGGACCTCATCATCATGGACATCCGGACTCCCGGCATGGATGGGATCGACACGGCTCGGACGATCATGGGCCACACGCCGATCCCTATCATATTCCTTACCGCCTATGCCGCTGCGGATTTTGTCCGGCAGGCCCGGGAGGCCGGGGTCATGGCCTACCTGGTGAGGCGCGTGGACAAAAGGCAGCTCCATTCGACGATCGAGATGGCCCTGGGCCGCTTCGAGGAGCTTCAGGCCATCCGCCGAGAGGTGAGCGATCTGAAGGAGGCGTTGGAGACCAGAAACCTGGTGGAGCAGGCCAAAGGAGTCCTGATGAAGCGGCTGAAGCTGTCCGAGGCGGAGGCCTTCCGACGCATGCAGCGACAGCGCCGGAACATGGGAAAGAGCCTTAAGGAAATGGCCTCGACGATTTTGAATGCCGAGCAGCTCATGTTCAGGAGACTCAACGTCCCCCGACAGCTCCAGGCCATTCGCTACGTGATCCGTCAGGGCTAGGTCTTTCTCCCAACAGGAACCATCCAAAAGGGGATGGGAGGTGTACCGATGGACATCCTGCCAATATTTCTCTTGAAGTTCTTCGAAGCAGTCCCACGGCGCCAAGAGGGGCGTGGCATCATGTATATCATCATCCGGCAGCCTTTTGATTTTCTCGAGGAGGGATTTCGAAGGGCTTTCGAGGGACAAGAGAACATCAGGGTCATCATGGACAGGCGCTCTACCAGGCGTCGGACGAGCCAGCAGGCTATTGCCGTAGAGCGCCGTGGGGCCGATCGGCGAAGGTCGAAGGAAGAGATCGGCGAAGTGGTCATTTCGGAGATTAGAGGCGCGTGGAGGAGCATAGTCCCTTAGAGTCATCGCCGCTAAGTTAATTTGCTAACTTCTTAATTCCATTGGTGGTTTATCCAGGTCTTATGCCCCCATGGTCCCCCTCGGACGGCGAGGCCGCGACGGCACCCCAGCCCCCACAGGGGCCTGGGGTGGGGCGGTCTTGCTCCGGGTCGCCCCGTCTCTGGCGACGGGGCTCCGGGCCGGACCCGCCGCCTCCGCACGGCTCGCCTGCTCGGGGCACCTCGGGGGGCGCGAGCGTCCGGAATTAACTTAGCGGCGCTGGCCGTAAGTCTGACAACAGGGCGGAGGACCCCTCTAGGCTTTCCCGCCCGGTAATCCCTGGATTTTCCCCCCTTCCCATCCGGAATTCCCCGGATTGCCCTCCCCAACCCCGGAGCGTACCCTGCTCGGAAACGGGAACGCTCGTCTCGTTTCCGGAGGTGGTCGCGTACACCCGCCGCCACGTGGCCGCTCCATCACCGGGAAGCAGCGGGACGGGCCGCGGCGGCCTCCATCGGGGGAAGAGATGGCAACCTATCTGGTGACGGGAGGCGCGGGATTCATCGGGTCGAACCTCGTCCACGAACTGGTCCGCCGGGGGGAACGCGTCAGGATCCTGGACAATTTCTCCACCGGCAGGCGGGAGAACCTCCGGGGCCTGGACGACAAGATGGAGATCATCGAGGGCGACCTCGGCGAGCCGGCCGCCGTGAAGAAGGCGGTCCACGGCACCGATGTCATCCTGCATCACGCGGCCCTGCCCTCGGTCGCCCGGTCCATAGAAGACCCCACCGGCACCCACGCGGCCAACGCGACGGGGACCTTGAACCTCCTCGTCGCCGCCAGGGCCTCGAACGTCAAGCACGTCGTTTACGCGTCCTCCTCGTCGGTCTACGGAGACTCCCCCGTCCTCCCCAAGGAGGAGGGGATGCGGCCGGAGCCCAAGTCTCCCTACGCAGCCTCCAAGCTGGCAGGGGAAGGGTACTGCCTGGCGTTCTGGAAGGCCTACGGCCTGGAGACCGTCTGCCTCCGCTACTTCAACGTCTTCGGGCCCCGGCAGGATCCGAACTCCCCGTATGCGGCGGTGATCCCCAACTTCATCACGAGGATGCTGCAAGGAGAACCCCCGACGATCTTCGGCGACGGGCTGCAGTCCCGGGACTTCACCTATGTTGAGGACGTGGTTGAGGCGACGCTCTTAGCCGCCACGGTCCCCGCGGCGGCCGGTCAGGTCTTGAACATCGCCTGCGGTCGGCAGCACACCCTCTGGGACCTGGTCAGGATCTTGAACGATGTCCTGGGGACTGAGACCTTCCCCCGACTCGCCCGCCCGAGGTCCGGAGACGTCCGGCACTCCCAGGCGGAGGTGATGAAGGCCAGGGCGCTCCTGGGCTTCCGACCGAGGATCGACTTCGAGGAGGGTCTCCGCCGGACGGTGTTATGGATTCGGGCCTCCACCTCTCGACCGACGGGGACCGGCAATGATCGCCCTGGCATCGGGGAGACAAGCGAGGGGAGCCCGGCGATCCTGATCGCTGAGGATGATCCGATGCTGACCTTGGTCCTCCATGAGTATCTGGACCGGTTCGACTTCGCGGTGCATACCACCGACAGCCATGAGGAGGCCAGACGCTGGCTGGAGGAAGAGGGCGGGCTGTTGCTGCTGGACGGCTCGGTGTTCAAACAGATGGGCATCCCGCTGGCAGATCTGCCGAGGCGTGCGGTGATATGCTCAGGCGATGCTGACCTAGTGGAGGAGGCCCGCCGGCTGGGCATGACGGCCTTCTGCAAGGGCCGCCTGGATGACCTTGGCAAGACCCTGCGGCAGATAGCAACGGAGGGGCCCCACATCCCATCATCCGCACCGATCCCCCTGCGTCGGCGGGCAGCCTAGGCTGCTTGTCACTCAGGGCCGAACGATCGGGATTCAGCCAGGCGCCACTATTCATGGTATTTCCCCCCGGCCATTGCCGCGATTTCCATCCGTTCAATCCTAGGATTCCCCGACTTGGCCCCGCCCGCCACCGAATCTATCTTGCTGTCGGAATCGGATGGCGATGAGACTGAGGCGAAGCGCGATGCCAGCATCAGCGAGGTGGGTGGCCGAGGTGGTCGGGATTGCGGCCCTCTATGTCGCCACGGGAAAGATCGGGTTCTTGCTGGCCATTCCTCCGGGGAACGTCACGATCGTGTGGCCGCCCTCCGGTCTCGCCTTGGCGGCGGTCCTGTTGCTGGGCACCCGTGCGTGGGCGGGCATCTGGGTGGGGTCCTTCTTGGTCAACACCTGGTTCTTCGCCGGTATCACCCATCCCTTTTCCGTGGTTGCCCTGGCGATCTCATGCAGCATCGGGGTGGGGTCGACCCTGCAAGCGCTGCTGGGTGCCGGGCTGATTCGGCGGCTCATCGGCTCCGGCAGCCCGCTTGACCGCCCGCAGGATGTGTTCACATTCGCGGGCATCGAGCTATTCAGTTGCATGGTCGCCGCCACATTCGGCGTGACCAGCCTTTCCCTTGCCCGATTCGCCTCGTGGGATGCCTATGCCTACACCTGGTGGACGTGGTGGCTGGGGGACGTCACCGGGGTGCTCATCGTGACGCCTCTGCTGCTCACGTTCCGCCAGCGGCCGCGGGTCCGCTGGGAACCCCGGCGGCTGGCCGAAGCGGGCCTCGTGCTGGGGTTACTGGTGCTCAGTAGCCAGATCGTCTTCGGCGACCAGTTTCAGGGGGGGCTCGCCCAGGCCCCGCTCGAGTTCGTGCTCATTCCCTTCCTCATCTGGATGGCGTTCCGGTTTGGTCAACCCGGCGTAGTGCTCTCGATCGGTATCGTGTCGGGGATGGCCATCTGGGGGACGCTGCATGGGGTCGGTCCCTTTCGCAGAGACACGCGCAATGAATCGCTCATGTTGTTGCAAGCCTTCCTGGGCATTGTGACCGTGACGGGGCTGGTCTTGGCCGCCGCCATCCTGGAGCGGAGGCGTGCGGAGGAGGCGCTGCGGACCTCGGAGCGGCGGCTGACCGGGGCGCTGGATGTCGCCGAGGCCGCCGTCATCTCCGTGGATGAAACCCAGCGCATCATCCTGTTCGACCCGAGCGCGGAAAAGATCTTCGGCTATCCCGCGCACGAGGTCCTGGGCCAGCCCCTGGACCTGCTCCTCCCTGCGCGCTTCACCGACGCCCATCGGCAGCACCTCCGCGACTTTGCGGCCGCCCCCGTGGCTGCCCGGCGCATGGGCGAGCGGCGGGAGGTCTTCGGGCGTCGCAAAGATGGGACGGAGTTCCCCGCCGAGGCCGCGATCTCCCGGTTGGCTGAGGGGGGACGGACCACGTTCACGGCCGTCCTGCGCGATATCACCGGGCGCAAGCAGGCCGCGGCCGCCCTGGAACACGCCCACGCGAAGCTCACCGGCTGGGTGACCGAGCTGGAACAGCGCACCCGCCAGATCACCCTGCTCAGCGACATGGGCGACCTGCTCCAGAGCTGCCTCACCCCGCAGGAGGCCTACACCGTCATCCGCCAGTTTGGCCAGACGCTCTTCCCGGCCGGAGCGGGCATGCTGGGCATGCTCGACGTCTCCAAGCGCCTGGTGGAGGTCGTGGCCGTCTGGGGGGAGGGCCCGGTGGGCGAGCGCCTCTTCGCCCCGGAGACGTGCTGGGCCCT
>JACPAT010000095.1 GCA_016180655.1 Candidatus Methylomirabilota bacterium
CATGGTCATCACCACCACCACCCCCAGGTGGATCGGGTGGATCCCCACGCTCGCCGCGATGGGCTGGACGATCGGCACGAAGATGAGGATGGCCGGCGTTGCGTCCATGAAGGTCCCCAGGAAGATGAACAGGGCCACGATGAGGAGGAGGATCGCCTGCGGCTGCCGGGTGACCGCCAGCAGCGCCTCGGTGATGAGGCTCGGGATCCGGTAGAAGGCTAGCAGCCAGGCAAAGGCGGTGGCGGCCGCCACGGTGATGTAGATGAGCGCGGTGAGGAGTCCCGCCTCACCGAAAAGCTTGACGAGGTCGCTCCACCGGACCGTCCGGTACACCGCCATCGTGATGAACATGGCGTACAGGGTGGCGACGACGGCCGACTCGGTGGGGGTGAAGTAGCCGCTCAGGATCCCGCCCACGATGATGAACGGCACACCCAGGGGTAACAACGCCTCCCAGAGCCCGGTCAATACGGCGCGGACGCCCAGCCAGCGCTCCACCTCCGGCGGGTAGTCGTGCCGGATGGCGATCACGTACCCTTCGACGAGGAGTGCCAGGCCGATCAGCACCCCCGGCAGCGCTCCCCCGATCAGCAGGGCCCCGATGGACGCGTTGGCCACGGCCCCGTAGATCACCATGAGGATGCTGGGTGGAATGATGATGCCCATGGTCGAGGCACAGGCGGTGATGGCGACGGCGAAGTTCTTCCGGTACCCGCGCCGCACCATGGAGGGGATGAACAGCGTCGAGAGGGCGGCGGACTCGGCCACGGAGCTCCCCGAGATCCCGGCGAAGAACATGCCGACCACCACGGTGACGTGGGAGAGGCCGCCCCGGATGTGCCCCACCAGCGCCATGGCCAGCTTGAGGAGGCGCTCGGTGATGCCCCCGGCGTTCATGATGTTCCCCGCCAGGATGAAGAACGGGATGGCCACCAGGACGAAGCTGTCGATCCCGGACACGGCCCGCTGGGCCAGCACCCAGGCCGGTGTGGCCGGATTCATCAGGAACACGACCAGCGACGACAGGATGAGGGCGAAGGGGATCGGGATGCCGACCCCCAGGAAGACGAAGAAGCCGCCGAACAGCACCAGGGTCGGGATCATGCCGCTTCCAGCCCGGACTGCATCGAGCGCTTCGGCGGCGGCGCCACGAGTTGCTCGACGAGGAACAGCAGCATCAATACACCCCCGATGGGAACGGCGGCAAAGGCCCAGGTTTGACGCACCCGGGTGATGGGATAGACCCGGTCCATGGCAATCTCCGAGAGCTGCCAGCCGGTCCACACCAGGATCAGCACCACGAGGGTGACGGCCGCCCAAATACCCTTCTGAGCCACCCGAGCGGCCCGGGAAGGGAGTGCTCCGACAAACATATCAATCACAAAGTGAGCGTTGCGACGAACCCCCACGGCAGACCCGAGAAACGTCAACCAGACGACAGCGATCCTGGTGACCTCATCGGTCCAAACCAGGAAGGCGACGCCTACGATCCGGCTGAGGACCTGGGCGGTCACGCTGAGGAGGATGCTGCCCACCAAGGAGGCGACGATCCCCACCAGCACACCCTCTGCCCGGTCACACCAGGACCAACGCCTGCCCATCGCCGACTCCGCGAGCGGGCGATCGGGGATGCCGCCGCCAGCCGCCCCGGCACCCCCGATCCTCCCGCCACCCTACTTCGCCAGGCCGTAGATCTCCTTCAGGGTCGCCTCGGCCCCCACGGACTTCGCGAACGCCTGTCGGACCGCCTCGCTCCGCTCGATGAAGGGCTTGCGGTCGGGGGTGGTGACCTTGATCCCGTACTTCGAGCTCAGCAGGTCCCGGGCGACCTTGTCCTGCTCCACCTCCAGCTTGACCTCGTAGGCCGCGGCTTCGGCCCCGGCCGCCCGGACCACCTCCTGGTCGGCCTTGGACAGCTTGGCGAAGTTCTTGGCGCTCATGAGGAAGGGCCGGATGGTGACGCTGTGCTGGGTCAGGGCCACCGACTTCGCCGCCTCGGCCCACTTCGCCGTGGTGAAGGTCAGGGACTCGTTCTCGGCGCACTCCACCACCCCGGTCTGCAGGGCGTTGTAGACCTCCGCGTAGGCCACCACCGAGGGGACGGTCCCCAGCCCCTTCCACGTGTCAATGACCACCGCCGACTGCCAGACCCGCATCTTGATGCCCTGGATGTCCCCGATGGAGTTGATGGCCTTGGTCCGGCAGATCATGTTCCGCACGGATCCGCCGAAATAGCCCAGGACCACCACCTCGCCCTTCTTCTCGATCACGTCCGCGTAGCGCTTCCCGACCGCGCCGTTGGCCACGGCATCCCGGTGGGCATGGTCCTTGAAAAGGAACGGCAGGTCCAGCAGGTCGATCTCCTTGATGAAGGGGGAGAGATTCCCCGGCGACGTCACCACGATGTCCAGCGCCCCCCGCTTCACCTGCTCGAACATCTCGATCTCGCTCCCCAGCACGCCGTCCGGGTAGACGTCGACCTTCACCCGCCCCTTGGTCCGCTCCTTCACCTTGTCGGCGAAGTACAGGGCCCCTTTGGTGAAGGGGTAGTCCTTCGACACCATGATCCCCGCCCGCAACGTCACCTCGGGCTGCTGCGCCACCGCCGATCCGACCAGCAGGATCAGTCCCAGCGTTCCCATCCCCATACCGATGATCAGGCGCCTCATGGCCCTCCCTCCTTGTGAAGTTCCCCGCGGCGGCCCGCCGCGAGCGCGGCCCCACCCATCGGGGCGGGCGCGGCGCCGCTGGCCGTTCCCGCCCGGTCGCATCTCACTCAGATGCGGGTCCGCAGAATGGCCTGCCGAATCTTCTTGATGTTCTTCACCACGACCCGGTGGTGACGCACCCCCACGCCCACGTACAGGACGTCCACGATGGCCATGGCGGCGATGCGCGAGGAGAGAGACTCCCGGCGGTAGGCCGTCTCGCGGGCCATGGTGTACAGGGCCACGTCCGCCAGCTTGACGGTCGGCGACGGGCCGTGATGGGTGATGACGATGATCCGCGCCCCGGCCGCCTTCACCACCTGCAGGACGTCCAGGAGATCCCGGTTGTGGCCGGTGTGGCTGACCGCCACCACCACGTCCCCGCCGCCCAGGAGGGCGGCGTGGATCAATTGCAGGTGCCGGTCGGTGTACGCCACCACGGGCCTGCCGGTCCGCATGAACTTGTGGGCCGCGTCCTGGGCCACCATCCCCGATCCGCCCATGCCGAAGAAGGTGATCCGCGACGCCGCACTCAGCAGCTCCACCGCCTGCTCGACCGCCTTCTCGTCCAGGACCTGGAGCGTGTCGGAGAGCGTCTGGATGTTCCCGTGGATGACCTTCCGGGTGATCTCGCCGATGCGGTCCCCGACGGAGGCGTCCTCGTGGATATCCGCGGTGGGTGAGGCCAGGTCCTGGGAGAGCCGGATCTTGAAGCGGGGGAAGCTGCCGAAGTCCAGCTTGCGGCAGAATCGGCTCACCGCGGCCGCGCTCGTCCGGCTCCGGCGTGCCAGGTCGGTGACGGACCCCAGGATGACCGCCTGGGGATCCTGCAGGATCGCCTTGGCCACCAACTGTTCGCCCCTCGACAGGGAGCGGAACCCGCTGCGGATGCGAACGAAGCATCCGGGAACGTTGCTGGGAGGGACGACCTGCGGGGTCCGGCGGGACGAAAGCATGCGGGACACTACCCCGCACTGAAAAGTATTGTCAACATTTTTCTTGCGAGTCTGAAACTTTTTTCCAGGCCGCTTTGCGGCGGGCGAAGGTTGTCTGACCAAGGGGGTCCCGGTCGAGGGGGTGGAAGGACCGCGGGCGATGGATGTCGCGTGAGTTCTGGACGTTCGGCGGGAAGGACTGGACGCGAAGGCGGCCTGGGCGACTCCCCTACCCGCTCACCGCGCCCGAATTCGGAAGCAATGGTGAATGCGCGGATTGCGCGAAAAATCGGCGTCAATAGTCGCCCGGGTGATATCTTGGATTTCAAATGCATTCTGCGTAGTCGCATCCATTTTGAAACGGCGGAAGTTGTTTGAGAAGATCATCGTGCCGCCGGGTGCCAAAAGCTTCATGGCTTTTTTGATCAACCAGGCATGATCCCTTTGCACGTCAAGCGTCTGACGCATGCGCTTGGAATTCGAAAACGTCGGCGGATCCAAGAAAATGAGATCAAATGGACCGTGCGCCGCCTCCATCCATACCAGGCAGTCGGCGTCGATCAGGGAGTTGGTCCGACGTGAAAGCCCATTGAGTTCAAAATTCTTTTCGGCCCATGCCAAATACGTTTTGGACATATCCACGGTCACGGTTGAGCGGGCGCCCCCTTTGGCCGCGTACACACTGGCCGTGCCGGTGTAGCCGAATAAATTCAAAAAACGTGTCCCGTGTGCCAACTGCTGTATCAGCGCGCGTGTGCGCCGATGGTCCAAGAAAAGACCGGTATCCAGGTAATCAGACAGGTTGACGAGGAACCGGCAGTTCCCCTCCCGCACGGCGTGGAATTTCTCTTTTGCGTCAAACCGCGGGTATTGGCTGCGGTCCCTTTTCCGCCGTCGAATTTTTAACATCACATGGGTCTTGGGTACGTCCAAAAGGTCCGGCAGTTGGGCCATGACGCCGCGCAAGCGGGCGGCGGCCCGCAGCGCATTGATCGTCGCCGGCGCCTCGTACTCCTGGACGTGCACCCATTGCTCGTAGACGTCGATGGCGACGGCGAACTCGGGCAGGTCGGCATCATAGACTCGAAAACATGAAATGCCATGCTGTTTGGCCCAGGGCCTCAGACGTTTCAGATTCTTTGCCAGCCGGTTGGCGAACATTGTGTCGCCGGATGGCGAGAGCGGGCCGTGAGGCTTCACCACGGCGGCCGACGCTCCCTTTGCCGATGCCGTCGACGGCTCGATTGCGGCCGCGGCGAGACGAATCGGCACGCACAACAGACGACAGGCTAACGCCCCATTGAAAAACTGATGCGAACGGGGGGCCCGCAGGCCCAAGCGCTTGCCCAAGATCTCGCTCGCGGTGAGCACGTAGGCTGTCCAACCCGGGAACTTGGTCTTCAACTCCACGCCCAACCGCGTATAGAGAACCTTGAGGGCATCCAACTCGCCCAGACGCTCGCCGTAGGGCGGATTCATGATCACGACGCCGGTTGTGACGCCTGGGGGAGCTTGACAGTTGGCGATATCACGCCTCTCGACATGCACGAGGCCGCGCAGGCCTGCCCGTTCAATATTCGCCGTCGCCGCGCGGACACTCTGCGCGTCCACGTCGTACCCCACCACGATCGGCGCATGGCGGCGGCCGTCCTCTTGACGGTGCCGCGCTTCTTGGCACAGCCGCAGCCAAAGCGCGGGTTCATGGCCGCGCCAACCCAGGAACCCAAAATATCGGCGCGCCAGTCCTGGCGCAGTATCGGTGGCCATCCAGGCCGCTTCGATCGGTATCGTGCCAGAGCCGCACATCGGATCCACGCAGGCGCCGCCGGATGATGCGATGGTGGCCCAATCGGCCCACACCAAAAGACCTGCAGCCACATTTTCTTTGAGCGGCGCCTGTCCCTGGGCCAACCGGTAACCGCGCCGGTGTAAACTGTCTCCCGACAGGTCAATACTCAGACTGGCTCGGCCCTTATCCACATGGACGCGCAAACGCAGGTCCGGCTGCTCCACGTTCACCGACGGTCTCTCGCCGCACAGGTTTCGAAATTGGTCAACGACCGCATCCTTGACGCGTTGGGCAGCAAACAGGCTGTTGGTAATACCCGAGTGGCGCAGGCTGACATCAACGGCCAGCGTGCCATTGACGTCCAGATGATCTGGCCAACGCACCGATTGGGTCCCTGCGTATAAGGCGTCGGTGTCTGGTGCCTCGAAATCGCCCAGACGCAACAGTACGCGATTGGCGAGGCGAGACCACAAACAGGCCCGGTAGGCGACCTCCAGGCCGCCGGAAAATGACACACCGGTTCTTTTTTCCTTGACGTTTTGGGCGCCAAACCCTTTGAGTTCGTTGGCCAGGAGCGACTCCATGGCCTGGGGTACTGTAGCGAAAAATTCAAACGTCATGTGGAGTGCCTGTCACGAAATCCTATGGAATGGTGCCGGCGCGACACCTCTTCCAAAGAACATTCCCGAGTTCGGCCCACACTGGATGCTTCACTGGAACATCACCCTCGGCAAGGCAGGTCTGCTGGGAGAACCACCCCGGCATCACGGCGTTGGTCGTGACCGCGCTGTTGCGTCAACCGGGCGTTGCCAGCGACGGGCGTCTACGCCGCGGTGGCTCGCCTGCCGGAGGGGCCGCGGGCGGTACGCCGCGGGCGACCAAGGACGCGCTGCCGCGCGTGCACGTGCTGTCGGTCGGCGTGAGCGACTTCACGGACGCGCGCGTGCCGGACCTGCAGTACGCGGATGACGATGCGCGCTCGTTCTACCAGCTGCTGACGTCGGGGCCGTTCGGGCCGTCCGCGAAGAAGCTGCTGGTGGACAGGGAAGTGACGCGCACGAGCTTCATGCGCGAGCTGCAGTACGTGCTGGAGACGTCCAAGCGGGGGGACCTGGTGGTGCTGTTCATGGCCATGCACGGCGTGGAGGACCCGCGCGGCTCGGGCGTCTACTTCCTGCCGTCGGACGCGGAGCTGAACAACCTGGCGGGGACC
>JACPAT010000096.1 GCA_016180655.1 Candidatus Methylomirabilota bacterium
CGTGGGACGGCGGCTGACACGCACAAAGGGGGACCCATGGTCGGATCGGGAGGCGCGCTTTTGTTTTTGTCGCCGGGGCCACCTGGTCTATAATCCTCCCCGCCCGAGACCCTATTCGATCACATTGCCTTTCTCCAAGCAAAGTGACACACCGATGCTTCCCGATCCCATCCTGACCGATCTGAACCCCCCGCAGCAGGAGGCCGTGCTGCACGGGGAGGGGCCGCTCTTGATCCTGGCCGGCGCCGGCTCGGGCAAGACCCGCGTCATCACCCGCCGGATCGCCTATCTGATCGGCCGGCGCGGCGTGCAGCCCTGGCAGATCCTGGCGGTGACCTTCACCAACAAGGCCGCCGACGAGATGCGGCGGCGCGTGGAGCAGCTCCTGGGCGCGCGGGGCCTGGCCGTCGCGATGGGCACCTTCCACTCCACCTGCGTGAAGATCCTGCGCAAGTGGCACAAAGAGCTTGGGCTCCGCAGCAGCTTCGTGATCTACGACGACGCGGACCAGGTGAGCCTCATCCGGGACTGCGTGAGGGCGCTGGACTGGAGCGAGCGCACGCTGAACCCGCGGGGCGTTGCGGCCAGGATCAGCCGGGCCAAGAACGAGCTGCTGACGCCGGGCGAGTACGCCACCGTGGCCAACGATTTCACGGAGGAGCGGACGGCCAAGATCTACGCCCTCTACCAGGAGCGACTGCGGTTGAGCCACGCGGTGGACTTCGATGACCTGCTGATGTTCACGGTGCGGCTCTTCCGGGACGCGCCGCACGTCCTCAGCTACTATCAGAATCTCTGGCGGTATGTGCTGGTGGACGAGTACCAGGACACCAACCATGCCCAGTACCAGATCGTGAATTTCCTCACCCACCGCCATGGGAACCTCACCGTGGTGGGGGACGACGACCAGTCCATTTACAGGTGGAGGGGCGCGGACCTCAACAACATCCTGGAGTTCGAGCACGACCACCCGGGCTGCAAGGTGATCCGGCTGGAGCAGAATTACCGCTCCACCCAGAACATCCTGGACGCCGCCGGCGGGGTCGTGGCGCACAACATCGGGCGGAAGGGCAAGACCCTCTGGACCGAGAACCCGGCCGGCGACCCGCTCGTCTTCTGCCAGGCCCGGGACGAGCAGGCCGAGGCGGAGTTCGTGGTCCGGACCATCAAGATGCTGGCGGCCGAGAACGGCTACAGCCTGGACGACTTCGCGGTCTTCTACCGGACCAATGCCCAGTCCCGCGTCCTGGAGGACGCCCTCCGGCGCGAGGTGACCCCCTACGTCATCGTCGGCGGGCTGCGGTTCTACGAGCGGAAGGAGATCAAGGACCTGCTCTCCTACCTCCGGCTGGTGGCGAATCCCGACGACGCCCAGAGCTTCAAGCGCGTCGTGAACGTCCCGCCCCGGGGGATCGGCCAGGCCACCGTGGACAAGCTGGAGGGGCTGGCCATGGCGGAGCGGATCTCGCCCTGGGAGGCCTGCAGGCTGGCCGGCGAGCGCAAGATCCTGGGCCCGAAGGCGCTCAAGGCCCTGGCCGAACTGGTGGGGTTGATCGAGCGGTCCCGGGCCAAGGCAGAGGTCACCCCGGTCCCCGAACTCATCCTGGAGTTGCTGGAGATTACGGGATACCTGGCAGACCTCAAGAACGAGGGGACCATCGAGGCGGAATCCCGGATCGAGAACCTCCAGGAGCTGGTCTCGGCCGCCCGCGAGTTCATGGTGAGGAGCGAGGACCAGAGCCTGCAGGCCTTCCTGGACAGCGTGGCCCTGATCTCCGACATTGACGAGCTGGCCGAGGGAAAGGGCGTGGTGACCCTGATGACGCTCCACTCGGCCAAGGGTCTGGAGTTTCCGGTCGTGTTCATCACCGGCATGGAGGAAGGGATCTTCCCCCACGCGCGGTCCCTGACCGACGACGACGAGCTGGAGGAAGAGCGCCGCCTCTGCTACGTCGGCATGACCCGCGCCAAGGCGCGGCTGTTCCTGTCAGCCGCCCTCTCGCGCCGTCTGTACAACAACGACAACTACAACCTCCCCTCGCGGTTCCTGGACGAGGTGCCCGACCAGTTGGTTGAGCGGATTGACGGGCTGCAAAACAGATGGGGGCTGGGGGCTAGGGGTCAGGGGCTAGGGCTGAATTCCCGGTCCCCGGTCCCCGGTCCCCGGTCAGAGCGCGCGGAGGCGCGCTACGAGGCGGACGAGCCGTTCGTGGACCACCTGCAGGTGGGAATGCGGGTGCGCCACCCCGACTGGGGGATCGGCACCATCAAGGAGCGCATCGGCACGGGCGAAGACCTGAAGGTCGTCGTCACCTTCGCCGGCGTGGGGCGGAAGAAGCTGGCCCCGAAATTCGTTCAGCTCGAACGGGCCTAAGGGGATTGCCGTGGCAAAGATCACTCGCAAGGAAGTGGAGCACGTGGCCCGCCTGGCGCGGCTGGAACTGACCGAGGAGGAGAAGGAGCGGATGACCGCCCAGCTCGATTCCATCCTCGGCTACATTGACAAGCTGGATGAGCTGGACACCTCCCAGGTCGAGCCGACGACGACCGTCATCCCCATGGTGAGCGTGATGCGCGAGGACGCGGTCCGCCCGTCCCTGAAGCAAGAGGACGCCCTGGCCAATGCGCCCGACCGCCAGGACGTCTTCTTCCGCGTGCCGCGGATCATCGAGGACTAACCAAACGCACTTGCAACCACAGATGAACGCAGATGCACACAGATACCAATCCATTTCAATTGAAAACGGACAACGGACCATTGTCCGGCTGTCAGTTGTCGGTTTTGCATTTGATCTTTTCGGTTAGGGCCATCTGTGTTTATCTGTGTTCATCTGTGGTTCCATTAGAGAGGGTGCCTTGGAACTGCACCGGCTGACCATCCACGAGTTGCGGGATCTGATCCAGAAGGGCGAGGTCTCCCCCGTCCGGGTGGTCCAGGATTTCCTGATCCGCATCGGCCAGATGGAGGATCAGATCCAGGCCTTCAACACGCTGACCCCGCGAATGGCGGTGGGCTTCGCAAAGAAATTCGAAGAGATGCAAGGACGCAGAGAGAAACTGCCGCCCCTGGCGGGCGTCCCCCTGGCCATCAAGGACGTGATCTGCACCAAGGGCGTGGCCACGACCTGTTCCTCCAGGATCCTGGAGAACTACGTTCCGCCCTTCAGCGCCACCGTGATGGCCCGGCTGAACGCCGCCGGGGCGCTGATGCTGGGCAAGACCAACATGGACGAGTTCGCCATGGGCTCCTCCACCGAGAACTCGGCCTTCAAGAAGACCCGGAACCCCTGGAACCTGGGATGTGTCCCCGGTGGATCCAGCGGCGGCTCGGCCGCGGCCGTGGCGGCCGACATGTGCGCCGGCGCCCTGGGGAGCGATACCGGCGGCTCCATCCGGCAACCGGGCGGTTTCTGCGGCATCGCCGCCCTGAAGCCGACCTACGGCCGGGTCTCCCGGTACGGGCTGGTGGCCTTCGCCTCGTCCCTGGATCAGATCGGGCCCTTGGCCAAGGACGTCCGGGACGCCGCAATCCTCCTCAAAGTGATCGCCGGGCACGACCCGCTCGACTCGACCTCGGCCAATGTCCCGGTGCCCGATTACGAGGCCGCCCTCACGGGAGAGATCAAGGGGCTCCGGGTCGGCATCCCCTCCGAGTATTCCATTCCCGGGATGGACCCGGAGGTCGAATCGGCGATCCACCAAGCCATCCGGGTCCTCGAAGGCCTGGGCGCCGCCCAGGAAAATGTCTCGCTCCCCCACACCGACTATGCCGTGGCCACCTACTACCTGGTGGCGACGGCCGAGGCCAGCTCGAATCTCGAACGGTACGATGGCGTCAAGTACGGCTACCGGACCCCCCGGGCGGAACACCTGATTGACATGTACATGAAGACCCGCCGCGAAGGATTCGGGCCGGAGGTGAAACGGCGCATCATGCTGGGAACCTACGCGCTGAGCGCGGGCTACTACGATGCCTACTACCTGAAGGCGCTGAAAGTCCGCACCCTGATCCGGCAGGATTTCACCGAGGCCTTCAAGCGCTGCGACGTGATCGTCACCCCCACCTCGCCGACGCCGGCCTTCAAGTTCGGCGAGAAGATGGACGATCCGCTGCAGATGTACCTATCGGATATCTTCACCATCTCGGGGAACCTGGCCGGGGTGCCGGGGATCAGCGTCAATTGCGGCTTCACGAAATCCGGGCTCCCCATCGGCCTTCAGGTCATCGGGAAGCCCTTCGACGAGGAGACGATCTTGCGGGTGGCCCATGCCTACGAGCAGGCCACCCCGTGGCACAGAGAGCGGCCGCGGCTATGACGCGAGCAGCGCAATTGGAAATGTTTCATTGCGCCAAGGGTGTGCAGACACGGTGAAGGTCAGGAGGTCCAGCATGGTGATCAGGCAGCGGATCCGGACAGGCCTTTGGCTGGGAATCACCGTGGCGTTTGTCGTCCTGGCCGCAGCGCCTGCTCAGGCCGCAAAGGCCGTGACGAAGCCGCCCACCGGGAAGAAGCGGGATCTCGTGGTGCTGGATCATGAGCGGTGGCTGGACACCCTGAAGGGGACCGTCAAGAACTTCGGCAAGGCCTCCGCCCGTGACGTCACGGTCGTGGTGAAGTTTCTCGACAAGAAGAAAAAGGTGCTCGGCACGCAGCGGGTGAGCGCGGGCGACCTCCGATCGGGCGACCAGAGCTCCTGGAGCCTGGCCATCCAGGAAAAGAACCGAGCGGCCACCAGCTACCAGTTCGAGGTGCATGCGATCTGGCAATAAACTGAAGAGCGTTCGACAGTTCGGTCGTTCGGGAGTTCGGCTGTTCGAGAACCCCCGAACGCTCTTGGGTATTTCGCATGTTGTACTTCGCCTACGGCGCCAACATGCATCCCGGGAACATGCGGAAGCGCTGCCCCGGCTGCTCCTTCGTCGCGGCGGCGCGATTGCGGGATCACCGGCTGGTGTTCAGCCGGCTCTCGACCTCCTGGCGTGGTGGCGGGGTCGCGGATATCCAGCCCGCGCCCGGGACCATCGTCGAAGGCGTCGTCTGGGACATCACGGACGCTCACCGGGACGCCCTTGACACGTATGAGGACTACCCGACGGCCTACACCCGGAAGCACGTGGTGGCGGAGACCTTCGACGGCCGGACCCTGACGGCCTTTGCGTATGTCGCTCGTCCGCGGGGAGAGTATCGGCCGGGTCGCCGGTACCTCGCCCAGATCATCCAGGGGGCCCGGGCTCACGGCCTGAGCCCCGGGTACGTCGCCTCCCTGGAAGCCATTCCAACCGAGGATTGAGCATGCCGGAGTTCGAAGCCGTCATCGGCCTGGAAGTGCACGCCGAGCTTCTGACCACCTCCAAGATGTTCTGCGGGTGCAGCACGAAGTTCGGCGCCCCGCCGAACACCCAGACGTGCCCGATCTGCCTGGGGATGCCGGGGGTCCTGCCCGTCATCAACCGGCGCGGGGTCGAGTTCGGCATCCGGACGGCCCTGGCGATCAACTGCAGTATCGCGCCCATGTCCCGGTTCGCGCGCAAGAACTACTTCTACCCGGACCTGCCCAAGAACTACCAGATCTCCCAGTACGAGCTGCCCCTGGCGGAGCACGGCTGGATCGCCTTCAGCCTGGAAGGCCAGACGAAGCGGGTGGGCATCCGCCGCCTGCACCTGGAGGAAGATACGGGCAAGCTCGTCCACGCCGGGATCATGGAGGAGGCGGAGACCAGCCTGGTGGATTTCAACCGCTGCGGCGTCCCGCTGATGGAGATCGTGAGCGAGCCGGACATCCGCACGTCCGAAGAGGCGGCCGAATACCTGCGGCAGCTTCGCGCCATCCTGGTCTACCTGGGGGTGTGCGACGGCAACATGGAGGAAGGCAGCTTCCGCTGCGACGCCAACGTGTCGGTCCGCCCCAGGGGCTCCCGCGAGTTCGGGATGAAGGTCGAAGTCAAGAACATGAACTCGTTCAAGAATGTCCAGAAGGCCCTGGACTACGAGATCCGGCGGCAGATCAAGGCCGTGCAGGAGGGCGAGGCGTTGGTCCAGGAGACCCGCCTCTGGAACGCCGACCAGGCCATCACCCTCTCGATGCGGAGCAAGGAGTACGCCCACGACTACCGCTACTTCCCGGAGCCGGACCTGGTGCCGCTGGTCGTCGAGCCGGCCTGGACCGAGGAGATCCGACGGAATCTGCCCGAGCTGCCCGAGGCGAAGCGGCAGCGCTTCGTCCGCGACTACGGCATCCCGGAGTACGACGCGGGGGTCCTAACCGCGAGCCGGGACCTGGCTGCCTACTACGAGGCGACGGTCAAGGCCCACAACGATCCGAAGACGGTCAGCAACTGGGTCATGGTGGAACTGCTGGGCCGCCTGAACAAGGACAGCAAGGAGATCATACAGAGCCCCATCCAGCCGGAGCGGCTGGGCGCCATGCTCGGCCTCCTCGCCAAGGGCGCGATCAGCGGCAAGATGGCCAAGGACTTCTTCGAGGAGATGTACGCGACAGGAGCCGACCCGTCGGACATCCTGAAGAAGAAGGGCGGCCAGATCACCGACCCGGCCGAGGTGGTGAACATCATCCGCGACATCTTGGCCGCCAACCCCGGGCCCGTGGCCGAATACCGGGGGGG
>JACPAT010000097.1 GCA_016180655.1 Candidatus Methylomirabilota bacterium
CGTCTGGAGGTGTCGCTGGATATCATGGCGAGCCACGACGTGGTGGACCGAGTCATCCGCCAAGAGCTTGACCTCGGGTTTGTCGGGGCGACCTTCGCTGCGGACCTGCATGTGCAGCCCTACATGGAAGACGAGCTGGTGCTCATCCTGCGACCGGGACATCCCTTGGCCTCGGTTCGGACCATCCCCCATGAAGTGCTGCAGAAGGAGACCTTTGTCCTCCGGGACGTCGCCTCGGGAACCCGCACGGTGGCCGAGGCTGAACTCAAAGCATTGGGGATCACCATCCGGCGCTTCCTGGAACTGCGAAGCGTGGAAGCGATCAAGCAGGCCGTGGCCGAAGGGCTGGGGATCTCCTTCATCTCACGCTATGCAGTCGCCCTGGAGGTCCGCCACAAGGTCCTGGCCGTCGCCGCCGATCCACGCCTTCGGTTCCGGCGGCCACTGGTCATGATCTCCCGGAAAGATGCTCGCATCTCCCCGGCCGCATTGGCCTTCGCAGCCACCCTCCAGAAGCTGACGTAGTCTCCAGGCTATCTCAGAAGCAACCTTTCACGCCGGTACCAGCCTCGGCCATCCGGCGGATGGCCATCCGGTAGGTCACCAGCTGCGCCGAATCGCGCAGGTCATCCTTCCCGAAGCCCCTGAGCCGCAGGTCGTCCTCCAGGACGAGGAATCGGATTCCCTCCCTGAGGACCTGTTCAAGGGGGTTTCCCCCGCCGGCAGATCTCTGAGTCGCTAGGAGAACCGCATCCTGCAACAGGAGCACCTGAACATCATTCCCAGCCTGTCGTAGCGTGCGGGCGACCCTCAGGCAGGATGCGGTCCGCGGTTGTTCCGGGGACGCCGTCAACACCAGCAGCGTAGATTCCACAGTCATCTCCAGATGCGGCGTCAGTAGACCATGACCCAGCGGGCCTGTGCGAGGGCGTCGGCGACGGCCTGCTCGTCTGCCACGGTCGCTCCGGGGATCAGGGATGCGAAATGGAGGCCCCGCGATTGCAAGGACGCCTCGTCCACCAGCAGGCGCGGAGATCCTGCCGCGGCGGCTCCCACGACCTCCTCTAGGGCGGGCGAGAGCGCCGTCCACCCGGTCGCGCCCGGATCCTGGCCGGCCCGGGCCACGTACACCCCGTCTCCCACCAGAATTGCGGTGGCCTCCAGACCCTGCGCGGCCGCCCCGTTCAGGTGTCGGACCGCCTCGGCCGCGTGGATACCCCCGTATGGAGGGCGGTGGATCAGGATGCACAACTGGTGTGCCATCGTCCTCTCCGTAACGGCTACCCGATCGTCAGGAAGACATCGCTCTGTTTCATGGCTGTGAACAACCCCCGCATGGAACTCGGCCTCGCCCCCGGCATGAGTAACTCGTCCCGCGCCCCGCGGAACCTCAGGCAGCTCCCTCAGAGTTCGACGGTGAGACCCCGCGCCATGAGGGCCGCAAACTCGCTCTCGGCGTTGGGCACGCCCTTGGCGCTCTGCCCCACGAAGAAATTGTAGATTCCGTCTCCGGAGGCAAACAGCGTCACTGCGTGTCCTTCATCCAATGCTGCGCCGGCGAGGCGCGCCGCGGTGGCCGGATGCTGACCGGCATAGGGAGGCGCCGACAGAAACAGCGTGAACCGTTGGGGCATCTCATCCTCCTTCTCTCCGGTCTCCTCTCTAACGGAGTGTCTTAAGGATCAGGGCGATGCCGAGAACCAGACTTCGCTTCCCCACGAAGCTTTCTCCGTGTGCAGGCGAGCGCCTACAGCAGGTCTTTCTTCTTCGCCTCGAACTCTTCCTTGCCGATCTCGCCGCGCGCGTACCGCTTCTTCAAAATATCCAGGGCCGACTCGCCGCCCGAGCCGGAGGCGCCTCCCGACCTCCCCTGCTCGACGAGCCACTTCACCACCAGGACGATGCCGGCGATGATGAGCACCCAGAAGACAAGCATGAAGATCATCCCAAAGATGCCAAAACCTCCGCTGCCCCAAGGTCCGCCGAACATCCCACCTGGCATCATCAGAGTGTTCCTCCCGGTGTCAGGCCCCCCGCCGAACGTGGTCTGGATGACCGGCCCGTTAGTAGGCGACCCATATCCCGTCGCGAACTGTTGATCATCCGAAATCCGCGGCAGCATATCGGCCGGGGGATTCGGCGAGAGGCGATGGTGTGGATCAGCGCAACCCCCCGGATGGTAGCCCCGCGTACGACGGACACTGGGTGATCACGCAGGAAAATCTACGGAGTCCCGCGACATCCGTCCAATACATTTCCGTTATGGGACCTATGCCCGGCGGCTAGAGATGGGGCGGGGGTGGGCCTGTCCGGCGTCGGTTCGGCCCCGATCTTCGTGCGGACAGGCAGTCTTCCGGGATCCAGAGGCTGGTAGCGGGTAGCCGGTCTGTGTGTGCAGCACGCCGCCCCAAAAAAACCGCTTGCATTTCCAGTCGACTGGAAGACCTATATTGCCCGCGAACGATAGAAAGTGCCCCGGCGAGGAGGCAGCCATGCGGATCGGCGAACTGGCCCGAGAATGTGGCGTCAACCCCAAGACCATCCGGTACTACGAGGCCTTTGGCCTTCTGCCGAAGGCCACCCGGGTGCCATCGGGGCATCGGGTCTACTCAGCGAAAGACCTTCAGCGTCTCCAGTTCATCCGGCGGGCAAAGCAGATCGGCCTCCCGTTGGCGAGTATCCGGCAGATCACCATCTACGCGGATGCCGGGAGCTGCCAGCACCTGCGGCCCCGCCTGAAGGAACTGATCGCTGCGCAGCTTGCGGAGATCGAAGCCCGGATCAAGGAGCTCGGGGCCCTCCGGCGAGAACTAAGAAGACATTACGCATCGTTATGCCAGCCTCAGGCACAACCACCCAGCGGGGCAAGGTGCTCATGCCTAGATGGAGCATCCGAAAAAACTGCGATTCTCCCCGGGACCCGCCTGGTCAAGCGGCCCCTGAGGAGAAAGTCCTGACCAGGAGGAGGTGAGAGAGATGGGCAAGCGCGTCACCAAGAAGAGCCAGGCGCCCCGGCCGTCAGCCAGCAGCAACTGCGGCTGCGGGTGCCTGCCCGTGACCAAGAAATAGAGTGATGCTGGACTGCAGCAGAGGCCGGGACCCGGGCCCGGCCTCGCCGCTTTAGCGCGCCCAATCCCCATAGGATCATGCGGCTTGCGAAGGGGGATGGAACCCGTTACGTTTCAAGCCGCTACGGGCTGAGCGACCCTGGAATGGGATTTGCTGAGATTTGGTTGGTGGCAGCCTCGGGAGAAACGATGATCAGCATCAGCAAGCTCTATGGCGGTGGGACGGCGGAGAGCGACGGCCTGCGGTACGGCCACGGCGGGCAGGGCCCGGTGGTGAGCGCGGGTGCGCCGCCTGCTTCCAAGACGGCGGCCGAGCGGCGACCCGTGACGGTGTGGAACGTCACGCGGACGTGCAACCTGCGCTGCATCCACTGCTACACGGACTCCGAGGCGCGGAAGTATACCGGCGAGCTGACCACTGAAGAAGGCAAGGCGCTCATCCGGGACCTGGCCCGGTTCGAGATCCCCGCACTGCTCTTCTCCGGGGGTGAGCCGCTGTCGCGACCCGATCTCCTGGAGTTGGTCGCCACCGCCCGATCGCTCGGGATCCGCCCCACACTGTCCACCAACGGCACGCTGATCACCGACGAGACGGCCCGCAAGATCAAGGAGGCCGGCTTCACCTACGTCGGGATCAGCCTGGACGGGATCGGGGAGATCAACGACCGGTTCCGGGGGGTGGGCGGCGCCTTCGACCGGGCCGTGCGCGGCTTCAAGGCCTGCGTCGCCGTCGGGCAGCGGGTCGGCCTGCGCCTGACCCTGACGCGACACAACTTCGCCAACCTGCACGGGATCTTCGACTTCATCGAGCGGGAGAAGATCGATCGTGCCTGCTTCTATCACCTGGTGTACTCCGGGCGGGGCGGGCAGATCGCGGAGGACGACCTTTCGCGTGAGGAGACGCGGCAGGCGCTTGATATCATCCTGGAGCGCACCGAGGACTTCCACACGCGGGGCCTGAACAAAGAGATCCTGACCGTGGACAATCACGTGGACGGGATCTACCTGTACATGAAGCTCTTGCAGAAGGACCCGGCCCGGGCGGCGCAGGTGTTGAAGCTCCTGACCTGGAACGGGGGCGGGATGTACAGCTCCGGCGTCGGCATCGCGGACATTGACTTCCAGGGGAACGTCCACGCCGACCAGTTCTGGATGCACTACTCGTTCGGGAACGTGCGGCAGCGTCCATTCAGCCAGATCTGGACGGATACCTCGGATCCGCTGATGGCCGGGTTGAAGAACCGCCGGGCCAAGGTCAAGGGGCGCTGCGCTCCGGGGATATGCAAGTGGTTTGATGCCTGCGGGGGGGCCATGCGGGTCCGCGCCGACCTGGTGTACAACGATCCCTGGGCGCCGGAGCCGGCCTGCTACCTGACCGATGAAGAGATCGGCTTCACCGACGAGAAGAAAGCCATAGTGAAGGCCAGGGGCGAGGACTTCCCCATGCCCGAGTTCTCACGCCCGCCGAAAGTCATCCCGCCGAAAGCCTTCGACGGCCCACCGGCACTCTCCTGCACCGGGGGCACGGAGGCCTGACCCCAACAACGCGGCCGAGTCCTATGCCGTGACGCCCAGGGCGCGGTCGAGGTTGAAGGCAGCGCTGATCAGAGCCAGGTGGGTGAAGGCCTGGGGGAAGTTCCCCAGGGCCTCGCCGCTGTGACCAATCTGTTCGGCGTAGAGCCCGAGGTGGTTGGCGTGGCTGAGCATCTTCTCGAAGATGAGCCGGGCCTCCTCCACCCGCCGCGCCCGGGTCAGGGCCTCGACCAGCCAGAAGGTGCACATGCTGAAGGTTCCCTCGGTGCCCGGGAGACCATCGGGGCTCGCCTCGACGTTGTAGCGGTAGACCAGGCTGTCGGAGACCAGCTCCCGCAGGCTGGCGTTCAGCGTGGACAGCATCCGCGGGTCGGTGGGGGAGAGGAAGAAGACCAGGGGCATGATGAGGTTGCTGGCATCCAGGGAGGTGCTGCCGTAGGCCTGCATGAAGGCCTGGCGGGATTCGTTCCAGCCCTTGCTCATGACCTCTTCGTAAATGGCATCCCGGGCCCGGATCCAGCGGTCGCGGTCCGCGGGCAGGGAGCGCTTCTCGGCCAGGCGCAGGCCGCGGTCCAGGGCCACCCAGCACATCAGCTTGGAGTAGACGAAGTGCTGGCGGCCGCCCCGCACCTCCCAGAGCCCCTCGTCGGGCTGCTGCCAGTGGTCCACCACCCAGTTGAGCAACCGCCGCAGGTTGACCCAGAGATCGTAGCCGATGGGCGTCCCGTACTTGTTGAACAGGTAGACGGCATCCATCAGCTCGCCGTAGATGTCGAGCTGAAGCTGGTTGTAGGCCCCGTTGCCGATGCGCACCGGGCGGGAGCCGCGGTAGCCCTCGAGGTGATTCAGGCTCTCCTCCTTGAGCTCGTGGCGGCCCTCGATGGAGTACATGGTCTGCAGGGCCCCTTCCGGGGTCAGCTCGCCGATCCGGGCCCGGAGCCAATCCATGAACCGGTGGGCCTCCTCGGTGAAGCCGACGCGCATCAGGCCGTAGAGGGTGAAGCTGGCATCCCGGATCCAGGTGTAGCGATAGTCCCAGTTCCGCTCCCCGCCGATGCCCTCTGGCAAGCCGCAGGTGGGAGCGGCGACGATGGCCCCCGTGGGCTCGTAGGTCAAGAGCTTGAGGGCCAGGGCCGAGCGGTTGACCATCTCGCGCCAGCGCCCCCGGTACCTGCAGCGCCCGATCCAGCGCCGCCAGTAGGCCACCGTATCGCGAAACTCCCGCTCCGCCTCCTCGGCGGTGAGGCCCGCGACGCACGCCCGCCCCGGCTCCACCTCGGCGAGCAGGAAGGAGACCGCCTCCCCCTCCTTCAGGACGACCTCGCCCGCGACGCCGCCCCCGTCGCGACGGAGGGGGAGCGTCGTGGAAAGTCCGAGGCTGAGGCCCGGCGCGTGAAAGCAAGCGCCATCGGGGCGGATCTCCACCTCGTGCCCGGCCCGGGCGTAGTCGAAGGCGGGCCGGCACTGCACCCGGAAGAGCATGGAGCCCCGGACCACCGCCAGCCGGCGGATCAGCCGGTGGGTCCCGTCGCCGGACCGCCCCGGGCCGATGGGCATGAAGTCGGTCAGCTCCCCCACCCCGTCCGGGGTGAGGAAGCGGGTGATGAGGACATTGGTGTCCGGGAAATACAGCTGCTTGCCCGTGACCGGGCCGTGGGGCGGCGCAATGCAGAAGCGTCCCCCCTGGGCGTCGTCCAGGATCGCGGCGAAAACGCTGGGCGAGTCGAAGTGGGGGTAGCACCACCAGTCGATGGTCCCATCCGCGCCGACCAGGGCCACCGTGTGCATGTCACCGATGATGCCGTGCTGTTCGATGGGAAGGTACCCCATGAGTCCCTCCATTCCGCCCGCGCGCGGCCTCACCTGTTGGACGCCGCCAGAAAGGATTGGTAGAGCGCGACGTCATCGGCGCTGCCGATGACGAGCGGGACCCGCTGGTGGATGGATTTCACCGGGACCTCGAGAATGCGCTGCCGGCCGGTGCTAGCGCGCCCACCGGCCGCCTCCACCAGAGAGGCCAGCGGCGCGCACTCGTACAGGAGGCGCAGCTTGCCCTCCGGGTGGCCCAGGTCCGGCGGGTAGAAGTAGATCCCGCCCTCCACCAGGCTGCGATGGACATCGGCCACTAGGGCCCCGGTGTAGCGCAGGGAATAGGGGCGCCCGCTCGCCCGGTCGCTCTGGGTGACGTACTCGATGAACTTGCGGATGCCCGGGTCCCACTCCCCGGCGCGCGCCACGTTGGCGCTGTAGGTGTGCCCCCGCTTCGGACAGCGAATGTCCTCGTGGGAGAGCAGGAACTCGCCCAGCTCGCGATCCAGGGTGAACCCAGACACCCCGTGGCCGCAGGTATAAACCAGCACCGTGCTGGTGCCGTACATCACGTAGCCGGCCGCCACCTGTTCCGCCGTTCGGCCGAGGATCTCCCCCCGGACGTCGCAGGCGCAGGTGCGGCTGCGGCGGTAGAGACCAAAGATCGTGCCCAGCGCGCCGTTGATGTCGGTGTTGGACGAGCCGTCCAGCGGGTCCGTGCAGAGAATGTACCTCGCCTTGCCCTCGCAGGAGATCTCTTTGACCTCGTCCAGCTCCTCCGAGACGATGCCGGCCACAAGCCCGGTCTGGGCGAAGGCCTCCACCACCGTGTCGTTGGCGAAGACGTCCAGCTTCTTCTGGCTGTCGCCCGTGGCATTCTTCTCGCCCACCAGGCCCAGCTTGCCCACCAGGGCGGCGCGGCCGATCTCGCGGGCCAGGATCTTGGCCGCAAAGCCGAGCTGGACCAGGAGTTCCGATAGCTCTCCCGCCACGGCGGGATGGCGCTGTTCTTCTTCGATGATATGGCGGTTGAGCGTGACCCCGCAGCTACTCATCGGGCAACTCCTCAAGTCTTCATGGGTGCGGTCTCTGCCGGAAGGGCCATGGCGGCGCAGCAACTCCATCTCCAGCTCGTTCAGGGGGGCGAAAGTGGCGTGGCCGCCCTCCGTGGCGAATGGGCGTTGGCTTCCAGATCGTTGATGAGCCCCACGTGATTCAGGCCCAGCTCCCTCGCCACCTGGCGCGCACCCACCCCCGGGTCGCGAGCCGGCGCAGGCCGGCATGGGGTCTTCAAGGGTTCACCCACTCCCGGCCGTCGGCCTGGATGAAGCGGTCGGCCTCCTTGGGGCCCCAGCTTCCGGCCGGATAGTACGTCAGCCCGGTCCGGCCCGCCGCCGCCCAGGCCTCCAGGACCGGGGTCACCAGGGCCCACGCCGTCTCCACCTCGTCCCGGCGAATGAACAGCGTGGCGTCCCCCAGCATACAGTCCAAGAGCAACCGCTCGTAGGCTTCGGCCGGCTCGGCCCCGAAGGTTTCGTGATACGCGAAGCCCAGGCGAGCCGGCACCAGGCTGATCCGCGGACCCGGTGGCTTCAAGCCCACCCGAAGAGAGATCCCCTCGTCCGGCTGGATGCGCAAGGTGAGACGATTGGGCTCAATCTCGTCCCCCGGCTGATGGCCGGGATGCGGCGCATGCTCGAAGAGGCGGAGCGGGGGCCGCCGGTATTGGATGGTGACCTCGGTGACCCGCTTCGGCAGCGCCTTGCCCGTCCGCAGGTAGAAGGGCACGCCGGCCCAGCGCCAGTTGTCAATCTCCAGACGCAGGGCGGCGTAGGTTTCCGTCGAAGTCTCCTCGCCCACGCCCGGCTCGTCGGCGTAGGCGGCGATCTTCTTCCCTCGGAGCAATCCGCTGACATACTGCCCGCGCACCGTCCGGTCCTGGTCAGGCTCCACCGGGATGGGACGGATCGCCCGCAGGACCTTCACCTTCTCATCCCGCACCGCGTCCGCCTCGAACGTTGCGGGCGGCTCCATCGCCACCAGAGAGAGGAGTTGGAGCATGTGGTTCTGGACCATGTCCCGCATGGCTCCGGCGCTATCGTAGTAGCCCCCTCGACTCTCCACCCCCAGGTCCTCCCCCACCAGGAGTTGCACGTGGTCCACGTAGCGCCGGTTCCAGAGCGGCTCGAAGATGCTGTTCCCGAAGCGGAAGGTCAGGATATTCTGGACCGTCTCCTTGCCCAGGTAGTGGTCGATGCGGTAGACCTGCCGCTCGCGAAAGACCCGGTGGAGATCCGCGTTCAGGGCCCGGGCGGTGTCCAGGTCCCGTCCGAACGGCTTCTCGACGATGATCCGGCTCCAGCCCGCCCCGGGAGCGTCCTCATCCGGTCCGTCCCAAGCCTCAGTCACAAGTCCCGCGGCGCCCAGGCGGCCCACGATGACGGGGTAGGCTTCGGGCGGGGTGGCCAGGTAGTAGACCCGGTTCCGGCCGGCGCCGTTGTCGCGTTCCCGCTCCTGCAACAGGTCCCGCAGCCGCTCGTACCCCGCGGAATCTTCGAAGGGGCCGGTGACATAGTACAGGCCCCTGGCCAGGCGGTCCCAGACCTCCGCCCTGACGGGACGAAGCCGGGAGAACTGCTCCACATCCGCTCTCATCTCGTCCCGGAAGGCCTCGGAGGTTTTCTCCCGTCGGGCGAAGCCGATGATGGCGAACCGCTCGGGGAGCAACCGGTCGTGGGCCAGGGCGTACAGCGCCGGCAGGAGCTTCCGCTTCGTGAGGTCCCCCGAGGCCCCGAAGATGACCAGGGTGACGGGACCTGCGGGCCCTCCGGGTCGTTCCCCTTCCACCTTCACCGTCGCATCGGCTGCCATGGCGCTCCCCTCTAAAGATGAAAAGCGTTCGGCTGTTCGACCGTTCGGTCGGTCGGTTGCTCAGGAACTGCCGAACCACCGAACAGCCGATCGCCCTTATCCGCTAGCCGCCCGAAGGGCGCTCGACGTGTCCCCCGAACTTCTGCCGCATGGCCGAGAGGATCTTCTCGGCAAAGGTGTGGTCCTGCCGGGACCGGAACCGTGTGTACAGCGAGGCCGAGAGCACATCGGCCGGCACGGCCTCTTCGACCGCAGCCATGATCGTCCACCGACCCTCCCCGGAGTCGTGCACGAAGCCGGTGTAGTCGGACAGGGTCGGATTCTCCACGAG
>JACPAT010000029.1 GCA_016180655.1 Candidatus Methylomirabilota bacterium
CTGCGATGCCCTGGAAAATGAAATGCAGTTCCCCGATCTCACCACGAAAACCGAGATCGCTCTCCTGTCTTTGATTCCGGATCGTTGCCGTGCTAGATTGCCGAAAGCGTAAGAATGCGTCCGACCCTGGAGGCTCGCGTGCGATCGTCTCGACAGCCACGGGTAGTCGTGATCCTGCTGGTGCTCCTCATCGCGACCGTCCAGGTCGCGACGGCCGCCCCCCTTCCGGAAGAGATTCGCCTGCCCATCACCGAGCATACCCTGCGAAACGGAATGCGGCTTCTGATCGTGGAGCGGCGGGAGTCGCCGACCTTCTCCGCCTACCTCCGCTTCCAGGTGGGAAGCGCCAACGAGATCCCCGGGCAGACGGGACTGGCGCACCTGCTGGAGCATATGATGTTCAAGGGCACCCGGCTCTTCGGCACGCTGGACCCCAAGCGGGAACTGCCGCTTCTGGAACAGATCGATGCGCGCTCCATGGCCCTTCAGGCCGAGAAGGCCAAGGCGCGCCTGCCCGGCGGGAGGGTGAATGCGACGACCGTGGCGGCCCTGGAGAAGGAGATCGCCGGGCTGGAGGCGGAGGCCAAGACGTTCATCGTGCGGAACGAGCTGTGGGAGATCTACCGGCGGAACGGCGGGGTCCGGCTGAATGCCTCGACGTCCCGGGAGGGCACCCAGTACTTCGTCAGCCTGCCCAACACAAGGCTGGAGCTCTGGGCGCTTCTGGAATCGGACCGGATGCGGAACCCGGTCTTCCGCGAGTTCTACACCGAGCGGGGCGTCGTCGAGGAGGAGCGGCGGCAGCGCGTGGACACGAGCCCGCGGGGTCAACTGATGGAGGCCGCGCTGGCCACCGCCTTCGTCGCCCTGCCCTACCGCCATCCCGTGCTGGGCTGGCCGAGCGAGCTGGAGAACCTCACCCGCCCCCAGGCGGTGGAGTTCTTCCGCACCTACTACGCTCCGAACAACGCCCTGGCCGTCCTGGTGGGCGATCTGGATCCGGCCGAGGTCATCCGGACGGTGGAGCGACACTTCGGGGGGATCCCCGCCCAGCCCCTTCCCCCGGCACCGCTCCTGGAGGAGCCACCCCAACCCGGTGAACGTCGCATCCGGGTGGAATTCCCGGCCGAGCCGCAACTGCTCATGCTCTACCGCATCCCCCCGCTGGGTCACCCGGACATGTACACGCTCAGCGTCCTGGGATCGCTCCTGGGGGACGGGCGCTCTTCGCGGCTGCACAAGCGGCTGGTGGAAGAGCAGCGGCTGGTGACCGGCGTGGCGGCCGGTCCCTGGTTCCTGCGACGCGCCGGGCTGTTCCTGATCCAGGCGACCCCGCGGGCCCCCCACACCCTGGACGAGGTCGAGGCGGCCATCCAGGAGGAAATCCGGCGCGCCCAGACGGAGCCGCCGACCCCCCGGGAACTGATGAAGGTCCGCAACCAGATCGAGGTGGGCGCGATCCGCGGCCTGGCCAGCAACGCCGGACTGGCCTCCCGGCTGGGCGAGGCCTGGGCGCAGACAGGGGACTGGCGCTTCGCCTTCGAGGAACGGAAGAAGATCCAGGCCGTCACCGCGGAAGAGGTGGTGGCCGTCGCGAGGCGCTACCTGCTCCCTCGCCAGCTTACCGCGGCCTGGCTGGTTCGCGGAACCGCCCCACCTTCCGCTCCTCCGGCGAGACGCCCCGGCACCCCGCTTCAGCCGTGGGAGACGAACTGATGCATTCCGCCATCCCTCGCGGCTCGCGGCTCGCGGCTCTCATCTCGGCTCTCAGTTCGCGGCTCTCGGCTCTCCCCTCCAGCCGTGGGAGAACAACTGATGGCTGGCAGGCTCCTGGGTCTTCCTCCTTGTCTCCTCACCTTCGCGCTACTGATCCGCCTCACGCCTCACGTTTCACGTTTCACGTCTCTACTGTCGCAACCCTCGTCTTCCTGCTGCTGGGGTGCGCGACCGACGCCCCGTCCCGGCATGGCCCTCGCCAATCCCCCGGCTCGGAGCTGGTGCGCCGGATGACCTTCCCGCCCCTCCAGGTCACGATCCCGCGCGTGGGGCACGAGGTGGAACGGCGCGTCCTGCCGAACGGGGCCATCCTGTACCTGGCGGAGGACCGCTCCCTCCCCGTGCTGGACGTGAGCGTCGTGTTCCGCGCCGGCAGCCTGTACGAGGCGACCGCGCAGCCGGGCGTGGTGCAGTTCACCGCCTCCCAGCTCCGGAACGGCGGCACCATGCGCCTCCCCGCGGCCGCCTTGAACGAAGAGCTCGAGGTGCTCGGCGCTTCCATCGAGGCCTCCGCCTCGACCGAGGCGATCTCCCTGACCCTGAATGCCCTGGCCAAGGACACCGACCAGGCCCTGCAACTGTTCACCGAGGTGATTCGCCACCCGGCCTTCAACCCCAACCCGCTCCAGACGGCCAAGGGGCGCGTGATGGAGGACCTGCGGCGGGTGACGGACAGCCCCTCGCAGCTCTTGGCGCGCGAATTCACCCGCAAGCTGTACACCGAGGCGCACCCCCTGGGGCGTCCCCTGACACCCGCGCAGGTGGATGCCATCCAGCCTGACGATCTCCGGGCCCACCACCGGCGCTTCTTTCACCCGAACAACATGATGCTGGCGATTGTCGGCGACTTCTCCCGGGACGAGATGGCCTCGAAGATCCAGGCTCTCTTCGGCGACTGGCCCCGGGGCGCCCTCGACCTGCCGCCACTGCCCGAGGTGCAGCCCCGCTACGAGCGGGGCGTGTACGTCATCCCCAAGAATCTCGCCCAGGCGAGTCTGACCCTGGGCCACTTCGGCATCAACCGCTTCAATCCCGACCGCTACGCCATCGAGCTGATGGACTACATCCTCGGGGGGAGCGGCTTCACCAGCCGCATCATGGAGCGGGTGCGGAGTGAGGAGGGACTGGCCTACTCCGTGGGGACCAGCTTCCCCACCGGGACGCGGGACCTCAGCCTCTTCCGGGCGACCGCCCAGACCAAGAACGAGAACGTGCCCCGGGCGGTGGCCGCCATCCTGGAGGAAATGGTCCGCATCCAGCGCCAGCCGGTATCCTGGGAGGAGCTGGACCGCGCCCAGGAGGCCATCATCAACTCCTTCGTCTTCCGTTTCACTTCCCGCTTCGGGACCGTGGTCCAGCTCCTGACACTGGAGTTCAACGGCTACCCCCCTGACTACTTCGAGACCCTCCTCGACCGGTACCGCGCCATCACCGTGGCCGACATCCATCGCGTGGCCCAGCAATATCTCCGCCCCGACGCCGCCACGATCCTCATCGTGGGGGACCCCTCGAAGTTCGAGTCCGCGATGGCAGCCTTCGGCCCGGTGCATCGCCTACCCGTGGATACCCCCGGATAAATCCAGAGGTCTCGCCGCTTTTCTCACTTGTCGCGCAACGCCCGCGTTCCCTCTGAGCGAAGTCGGGGAGGCGAGGGCGGTGTGGGGCAAAGCCACTAAAGCCGCAACGTCCCCTCCTGCACGTCCCCTCCTGCAGGAGACGTGTCAGGCAGGCTCTCTCACGTCTGTTGCAGCGGGTGTTACGGCGATACCAGTCAGGAGGCCGGGGCCGGCCTCAATGAGATCCTGAATGGTGGTGGATCCCAGGCTCTGAAGGGTCGCGCCCGACGCGCGCGCCAAAAGCCGTCCCAGCGGATCGTCACCACCCGCACCCATGTCGCCGCCCAATGTCTGCCAGAGATCCGCCAGCCGGACGCCGGCCGGATCACGGCGAGGGAGGTATCCCTCGGCCGGCGTGGCCACGCGGGCCAGGTAGCCTCTCCGCTCCAGCTCAACCAGGATGGCGTATGCCGTCCCTTCGGGAAGCAAGAGCTTCCTGGCCACCTGCGCTCCGCTCACGGGGCCGCCGCCCCGGACGAAGGATTCCGCCACGAGGAGGCAGGTCCGGATCGCCTCTGGGACCGGCACCGCGCGGTGCCCTGGGACCGCCCTCACGGGTCCCCGGCAGGCCTCGGGGTGCTGGAGAAAGAAGGTGACTTCGAAACCCAGCAAGGCGATCAGCCAGCTCACGAACAGCCAGACGAGGAACACCGGGATCACGCTCAAGCGGCCATAGATCTTCCCGTAGCTGGCCATGCTCGTTACGTACACCTCGAAGCCGATCTTCACCAGTTCCCAGGTGACGGCCACGGCCAGGCTGCCGAATACCGCCGGGCGCAACCGGAGGGGGACGCTGGGAATGACCTCGTAGAGCAGCAGGAAGCCCGCCCAGGTTAGCAGGAACGGCACCGTAAGACCGATCGCCGCGCCCAGACCGGGAATGGGCAGCCAGCTCCAGAGGGCAAATTTCTGGATGGTGCCGGTGATGGAGATCGAGGCACCGAACAGGACCGGGCCCAGGATCGTCAGGGTGAAGAAGGTCAGGAAGCGATCCTTGGGCGTGCGCCGCTCCTCCACCCCCCAGACGTGGTTGAAGGCGCCGGCTACGGTGTTCAGCAGGGAGACGGACGTGATGATGAAGGCCAGGAAACCCAGGCTGCCGATGGTGCCGGCGTGGACCCCCTCCGTGAACTTCTTGATGTACTGGGTCGCCTGCAGGCTGGAGGCGGTCACGAGGTGGGTGTAGAGCAGGGTCTCCAGGCGCTCCTCGATCGGCTTCAGCCCGCCTAAGCCCTTCAACATGGCAAAGGCGACCGCCAGGAACGGGACCAGGGACAGGAGAGTGGTGTAGGCCAGGGAGGCGGCACGCTGCGGACACTCGTCCTGCCAGAATTTCCGCAGGATGTGTCGGATCACCTCTCGTGGCCTCTCGAAGAGGATGGCCATCGCCCTCTCATCCACGGAAAGTCGCCGCATCCTTTCCCCCGGCATTGTTCGCCCGCCGCGGATCGAAATCCCGGACCCAGCTTTCCATGTCTGGGTCAGCATATCACAAGACCAGAGTCAGGCCCCGAAAAAATCCCCATCGCTTGCTGGTGGAAGGGCGAAAGGGCGCCCGAGGACGAAAGCCACTAAAGCCGCCACGTCCCCTCCTTCAGGCACGCCCACGACACCACCTCGGGTCCCACCTCGGGTCTCTCCTTGACAACCCCGGCGGGGCTGGGGCATGCTTTGGCGCCCTTGGCGGGCGGCGGCTCGCGACGCCCGCCGACGGGGCCGGACCGTGGCAGGCCCGGAAGGAAAGTTCCAATCACCCACCTCACCTACACTGAGGGCTCAGTATGGCGGGACGTGTCGCCGGCAAAGTAGCAATCGTAGTGGGTGGCGGGCAGACGCCCGGCGAGACCATCGGCAACGGCCGCGCCACCGCCATCCTCCTGGCGCGCGAAGGCGCGAAAGTGGTCGTCGCCGACCGGAACCTCGCTTCAGCCGAGGACACGGTCAGCCTGATCCGCCAGGAGCAGGGTGAAGCCACCCCGTTCCGGGCAGACGCGACGAGGGAAGCGGATATACAGGGCCTCGTCGCCACAACGGTGGAGCGTTACGGCAAATTGGACATCCTGCACATCAACGTGGGCGCCAGCATCGCCTTGGGCGACGCGCCTGCCGATGAGATCTCGGAGGAGGTGCTCGACCGCAGCTTCGCGGTGAACTTCAAGAGCGCGTGGCTTGCGTGCAAGCACGCACTGCCGCACCTACGGAAAGACGGTGGATCCATCGTCATCATTTCGTCGCTGGCCGCCTGGAATTCCTACCCCTGGATTGGGTACAAAGCAACAAAGACCGCGCTACTCGCCCTCATGGCGAACCTCGCGGCTGCAGAAGCAAAGTACCGCGTGCGAGTGAACGCGATCTTGCCGGGTGCCATGAATACGCCCATGGCCATTGAGCCGCGCGTCGCCAAGGGGGTCCCCCGCGAAGAGGTGATCGCCTCCCGCGACCGGCGGGTGCCCTTGGGCGGCAAGATGGGCACGGGCTGGGATGTGGGGTATGCAGCACTGTTCCTGCACTCGGATGAGGCCGGCTTCATCACCGGTGTGTCGCTGCTGGTCGACGGCGGCGAGTTCATCACCGCCGGTTCCCAGGGCACCTAGCAGACCGGCCGTAATGCGGGAAATACTCCGGAGGATGCTGAGGCGGCGACCCATGATATTGTTAAGTTGTTTCAGAACCTATTTTGCGGTCATGTGAAGGCTTCCTCCCCTTCTGCAGCTCCCCCTCTCCTCGTTTGGCCGGTTCCCCTCTTCGTAGTTCCCCGGCCCTCGGCGCTCGGTGCTCGGCGCTTCGTTCTGTCACTCGGCTCACGGCTCTGCTCCCCGCTTCCAACCCTCCCAGCCCGCTCGCCCGAGCCCCGCCGGGAAGTGAAGTTGCTCCGCTTTTCGCACTTGTCGCGCAACGTCCCGTCTGAAGAACCGCCATGCGCAAGGGGTGAGGCGGAGGGGGAACGAAATGCCGGGTGCAGAATTCGGACTTCCGAAAGACCCAGAAGGGTCTGAGCCGAGGACCGAGAACTTGGCGGGCGGGGGCTTTTCTTGGTTGCGGCCCTGTGCTACGCACCTGATAATCCCGGTCATCAGGCACCAGCAGGCCTCGAACTGCGGGAAACGAATGCGCCGGGAACCTTTGTTTCCTCCCACGCGTTGGGATGCTTGAGAGGATGCGGCAGGCCCCGTCGGGGTCCCAGGAATGAACGCAGGAGCTGACCGCATGAGCGCTCCGAGGATTCTTTCGGTGGGGACGGCCAATCCCCCCAACCGCTTCACGCAGGCCGAGGCCCTGGCCCTGGCGGGCTACACCGACGAGCGGCGCCGGGGCTTCTTCCTGAACAGCGGCATCGAGGGGCGCTACCTGGCCATCGACAAGAACGGCTTTCGCCCCACCGAGACCGTGGACGAGCTGCAGGCCCGCTTCCGCAAGACGAGCGTGGAGCTGGGATGCCAGGCGCTCCTCCGCGCGCTGGCCCGGGCGGGCCGGAGCCCGCGCGATCTCGATTTCCTCGCCACCACGACCTGCACCGGCCGGCTCTGCCCCAGCCTGGACGCGATCCTGATCCGCGAGCTGGGGCTGCGCAGCGACCTCCAGCGGGTCCACGTGGGGGACACCGGCTGCGCCTCGGCCATCGTGGCGCTGCAGCAGGCCTGCAATCATCTCCGCGCGTTCCCGGATCACCTGGCCGCCATCGTCGCCGTCGAGGTGTCGTCGACCAGCTACTACCTGGACGATGGCCTGGAGACAGCGGTGGCCAACGCCATCTTCGCCGACGGGGCCGGCGCCGCCGTCATGGCCGGCGCCAGCCACGCCGGTACCAGCGTGACTGGCGGCGGCGAGGGGCCGGAGGTGGTCGCACACCGGACCCTGGTCCGGCCCGAGTTCCTGGACCTCATGGGCTTCACCTTCCCGGGCGGCTACCAGCGCATCCTGCTGTCCAAGGACATCCGGCACATCGCCGCGGACATGCTGGCGGAGCTGGCAGGCCAGCTTCTGGACGCCCACGGCCTCACCCGGGAGGACGTGCGGCACTGGGTCCTTCACTCGGCCGGGCGCCGCGTGATCGAGCGAGCGCAGCGCCAGCTTCACCTCTCGGATGGCGCGCTCGCGCCGGCCCGCGCCGTCCTCCGGCAGTACGGCAACATGTCCTCGGCGACTGTCCTGTTCGTCCTTGACCAACTCCTGCAAACCGCGCAGCCCCGGAGCGGAGACTGGGGCCTGATGATCGCCCTGGGTCCGGGCTTCGCCGCCGAGGGGGCCCTGCTCCGATGGTGAGAGGATCGGGGGAGATGCAATCCAAAACACACTGAACCGCCAAGACGCCAAGGTTACCCTGCCTCTCTCTTCAAGACCAAGTTACGAAACGCTTTCGCCATGCGATTCAGAACTTCCACTTCTCCGGCGGCTCCCCCCATGAGGTTCCTGGCGTTCCTGGCGCCATGGCGGTTGACGTATTCGGATCGGGGTCGTCTCGTTGGCGCCACCGAGCTGATGGACCTGCCCGGAGCCGATCAGGACGAGCTGGCTCGCACCCTCGAGGATCTCGCCTGGATCAACCGCTGGCTGGGAGGGATACGGCTCGTCCGGACCGAGCTCCCACCCATCTTTCACGGCCTGCGCGGCCCGATCCGCATCCTGGACGTGGCCACGGGCTATGCGGACATCCCGAGGGCAATCGTCCGCTGGGGACGGCAGCGGCATCTCGCCATCAAGTTCGAAGGCCTGGATCACCACGACGAGATCCTGGCGCTGGCCCGACAGGCCAGCGCGACCTACCCCGAGATCCACCTCCAGCAGGCCAACGCCCTGGACCTCCCCTACCCCGACGGACACTTCGACGTCGTCCTCGCCTCCCTGATCCTCCACCACATGGAGGGAGAGGAGCAGGTCCGGCTGCTGCGCGAACTCTACCGGGTGGCTCGCCGTGCCGTGCTGGTGAACGACCTCCGGCGGGGTCACTGGCCGTTCCTGCTCACCTGGGCCAGCCTGCACGTCGTTTCTCGCAGCCGCCTTATCCATCACGACGGTCCGCTGTCCGTGCGGCGGGGCTTTTTGCCTAACGAGTTGCTCGTGTTGGCGCGCGAGGCGGGCTGGACTCGGGCGCGTGTATCCCGCCACGCCTTCTTCCGGCTGGCCCTCGTCGGAAAGAAGGGTCCCGATCCTGACATGCAACCACAGATGCACACAGATAAACACAGATGATTTTCAATGGCGATCTGCGGGTATGCAGGGATCTTCAGTAGACACAGACGGACCGGAGCCCTTCGCGGACTGTTTCTCCTGGCTGTTCTCGGGTTCGCGGAGGTCGGGCGAGCCTGCGAGCTGCCGCCCCTGCCGGAGGCGGCGAAGCCCCGGGCCACCTATCGCCTGGAGGGGGCGCAGAGCCTCGTGCGGTTCGACGCCAAAGCATTCATGCATGACTTCACGGGAAACACATCGAAGGTGAGGGGCGTCATCCGGCTGAGCGATCTGGATCGGCTCACCGACGCGGAGGGCTGCGTCACGATTGATGCCGCCAGCCTGGAGACGGGCATCGCGACCCGCGACGGCATCATGCGGGATGACCACCTGGAGACGGCGAAATTTCCGACGATTGATTTTGTCCTGAAGGGGGTGGAGGCGGTAGGCCGCCAGGCTGATGGATGGGATTTCACGGCCAGGGGCACCCTGTCCTTGCACGGGGTCAACCGAGAGATCATCTTTCCCGTCCAGGCCCGCCCCGCCGAAGGCGGGGTGCGGCTGGCCGCCCAGGTCCCTCTCAAGATGACCGACTACCGCATCCGCATCCCCAGGTTCCTTTTCTTCACCGTCGAGGACAACGTTGTGGTCCACTTCGACGTGACCGCAACACACACCCAATGACGCTCACCATCGGAAAAATCCGCAATCCGCGATCCGAAATCCGAAATTCATCATGTGGGACGTGGTCGTAGTCGGAGCGGGACCGGCAGGCTGCGCGGCGGCCACCCTATTCGCCCGTGAGGGCCTCCGCGTGCTCCTCCTGGACAAGTCGGCCGCGCCGCCACCCAAGGTCTGCGGCGAATACCTGAGCCCAGGATGCCTCCCCATCCTGGAGCGGATCGGTGCGCTGAAATCGGTCTGGGACGCGGGGGCGCGCCCGCTCTACGGGATGACCATCCATACGGCCGCCGGGCGCACTTTGCAGGCGCACTACCCGCACGGAGGAAACCTCGGAGATCTTCCGGTCCACGGTCTGGCCATCCGGCGGTCGGTCCTGGATCCGATACTCCTCGACGTGGCCGTCAAGCATGGGGTGGAATTCGAGCCCAATTTCCAGGTCAGTGATCTCATGTGGGAGGATGGTTGGGTCGTGGGCGTCCGGGGGCGACATCGGGGTCGGGTGACTGCCCTTCCTGGCCGCCTGACTGTGGGTGCGGATGGGCGGAACTCCGTGGTGGCACGCCGCATCGGAAGTGTGATGCGACACCGGTGGCTGGACAAGGTGGCCCTGGTGGGTTATGTCACCAGCGCAGAGCGTGCCGAGGACGTCGGCGAGATCTTCCTCGGCCACGACCGGTACTGCATCCTGAACCCGATCGCGCCGGACCTGACGAATGTGGGCCTCGTGATCACCCGCCGGGACTTCACCCCCACGACCGACGCGTCACGCCTCCTGCTGGACACTGCCGCGACCCTGTCTGGCCTCGGGGATCGCCTGGCTCACGCGCGCCCGACCGGGCCCGTCCGCTGCCTCGGCCCCCTGGCCCATCGCGGCTCTCGGCTCGTGGCTCCCGGCGCCCTCCTCGTCGGGGATGCCGCCGGCTTCCTGGACCCGTTTACGGGCGAGGGCATCTATGCGGGCTTGCGCAGCGGCGAGATCGCGGTGCAGTGCGCCCTCCCCGCTCTTCGCGGCAGGGACGTGGCCCACCCCGACCTGCACGCCTATGCCGCCGCCTGGCGGCGCGAATTCCTCCCCAAGTGGCGCCTGTGCACCCTCTTCCAGCACGCCATCCGTCGCCCGCCGCTGGCCGAGTGGCTCGTCGCCCGCCTGGGTCGCCGGCCGCACCTGACCACCATCCTCATGGCCGCCGTCGGCGACCTGATGCCGGCGCACGATCTGACTCCGCTCCGGCTTTTGCCCCGACTCCTGACAAGGGCGAGAACCTTCGCCTGAGATTCTTCCGCAGGATGTGGGGGAAGGAGGGGCAGGAAGAAGGCGTCGAGGAGGGGTCGGCTACCGTAGGACCAGGCCCATGGGCTCTGGCTGGAACAACCTGGCACTCATGGCTCGGAGATTCGCGGACACTCTCGGCCGGAACTCCATCTGGCCGAAGACGTCCTGCTCCAGGTCAATGCCGGGAGCGATCTCGGCGAGCTCCAGTCCTTGATCGCCCAAGCGGAAGACCGCCCGCTCCGTGACGTAGAGGACCTCCTGCCCGTTTGCGAGAGCCTGCGCGGCGTTGAAGGTGAGCTGCTCGATCGCTCGCACGAACTTCCGGATGCGGCCTTCCCGGAGAACGGTCAGCCGGCCATCCGCCACCACGGTCTCCAGACCGCCCGAGGTGAAGGTCGCGCAGAAGACAATGCGGCGCGCCCGGTGGACGATGTGGGGAAAGCCGCCGCAGCCGGTGACCTCGCCGGCAAATTTGCTGACGTTGACGTTGCCCTGCGTGTCCACCTGGGCCAGACCCAGCAACGCGCTATCCAGCCCGCCACCATTGTAGAGATCAAACTGGCAGGCCGAATCGAGAATGGCGTCCGGGTTGGCCGCCACCACGAAGGAGGTATCGTAGGCAGTCCCCGGGAGCCCACCGATGGTTCCATGCTCGTTGGTGAACGTCACCTGCTCGAGACACCCCTCCTCCAGCGCCACGAGGGGAACCTCCGCCGGCAGCCCCACGCCAATGTTCACCACGTCGCCCCGCCGCAACGCCTGCGCGGCCCGACGCGCGATGACCTTGCGGTCCGCGAGCGGGAGCCGGCGGGCGTCATCATAGGGGATGCGGAGGCCGCCGCTGAAGGCCAGGTTGGGGCCCAGTGCGGCGTCGTAACTCTGGGGGGAGAGCTGCGTCTGTTTGGGATGCACCACGATCGCGTCCACCAGGATCCCCGGCACCTTCACCAGCCGGACGTCCAGGCTATCCGCCAGGACCCGCCATTTGACCTGGGCGATGACCGTTCCCCCGGAATTCTTGGCCGCCATGGCCAGCGTCAGGGCCCCCAGGTAGTTCGGCTCCTCCTCCATGGAGATATTGCCCTTGTCATCGGCCGTGGTGCCTCGAATGATCGCGACGTCGATGGGAATCGGGCGGTAGTAGAGCACCTCCCGCCCGCCCAGCGTTATGACTTCCGCAAGGTCCTCCTTCGTCACCTCGTTGAGGCGGCCCCCCTCGATGCGCGGGTCCAAGTAGGTGCCCAGGCCGACGTCCGTCAGGAGGCCGGGAGATCGTCCCGCCACGCAGCGGAGGAGATGCAGGATCGTCCCCATGCCCAGGTTGTACGCCTCCACCTCGTTCCCCAGGATCATCTCGTTCAAACGGGGCGCCCGGCGCTTGTTGTAGGCCCCGGCGATGATCCGGCGAAGCATCCCCGGGTGGGCGAACGTGTTCATGCCCCCGGTTCCGGACAGGTCGCTGGGCAGCATGGGGCAGACCACGCTGAGATCGCGCGGCTCGCCGGTCTCCAGGAACCGCTGCTCCAGCGCGCGGAGGACGAGGTCCGGCTCCAGCACCGCGCCCGTGCCGATGACCGCCAGGGTGGCGCCGCTCCGGATCATTCCGACTGCGGAGGCGACATCCACTACCTTGCCCATATGAATCCCTATCGCGGATACGTCAGCCCCAGGATTGCCACGGCCCGCACCGGCGAGCCGGTCCCCTCCCGGATCTTCAGAGGGAAGGCCGCGTACACGAATCGCTTCCCGGCGAGCCGCTCGGGAATCACCAGGTTTTCCGTGACGACGAGCTTCCGATCGCGGCAGGCGGTGTGCGACGGATTCGGCGGGTCGGAGTCCCAGTGCTCCTGGGAGGGATTGTCCACCGTGCGCGCCTCGGTCCCGATGTGGACCACTCCCCGGTCGGCGAGCCAGTCGGTCGCCTCCCGGTCCAGGCCGGGAAATCCCTTCAGGTATCGGTCCATGAGCGCCTGCCGCTCGAACACGCGGATGGGCGCCTCCGTGACTCCCTCGGGCAGGTGCCCCAGGCGCATCAGGAAGGTGTCGCCCGGATGGATCTCGAGCCCGGTCTTGGCCAGCCCCTCCTGGATGTCGCGGCTCGTGACGTAGGACCCCGCCGGAACGCGGGAAAAATCCAGGCAGATCGCCGGGGTGAAAAACCTGTCCAGCGGCATGCGATCAATGGACAGCGCGTCCGGACGGGAGTCGAAGTGACTGTAGGCGTCCACGTGGGTGCCGCAGTGATCCGACATGATCAGGCCCTTGCTGCTGAACGAGATGTCCCCGTGCTTGAAGGTGTAGTCGGCGTGGTGGACATTCGTCCAGATGATGGGCGTGGGCTGGCTGGCGCTGGACGGCCTCCGGCTGTAAATCTCCTGACTCAGATCGATGATCTCCATGGTCCTCCCCTCGAATCGTCCGTGGTTCCCGGCGAAGGATCTCACCCACCCAGGTACAACCGCTTCACATCGGCACTGGCCAGCAGTTCCGCCCCGGTCCCCTCGTAGCGGTTCTGCCCCAGTTCCAGGACGTACCCCCGGTCCGAGATCTCCAGGGCCCGGCGCGCGTTCTGTTCCACCAGCATGATGGTCGTTCCCGCGTCCCGCACCTGCCGGATCGTCTCGAAGATCATCTCGGCGAACTTGGGCGACAGCCCCAGCGAGGGCTCGTCCACCAGCATCAGGCGGGGGCGGAGCAGGAGGCAGCGGGCCATCTCCACCACCTGCTGCTGACCCCCGCTCAGCGCGCCGGCCAGGGCCGTACGCTTCTCGCGCAGGAGGGGGAACCGGGCCGCCACCGCCTCCAGGTCGGCCTGCAACGCCGTCCGGTCGCCGCGGATGTAGCCGCCCAGTTCCAGGTTCTCCCAGACCGTCATGTGGGGGAACACAGAGCGGCCCTGGGGAACATAGGCCAGGCCCCGCTCCGCCATCCGGTCCGGGGGGAGACCGCCGATCTCCGTCCCCTGGAAGCGGATGTGGCCCGTGCGCGGGCGGAGGAACCCGAAGATCGTCTTGAAGATCGTGGACTTCCCCGCCCCGTTGGGGCCGATGACCGAGACGATCTCGCCGCGGAACACTCGCAGGGACACGCCCCGCAGGACGTCGTACCCGCCGTAACCCGCGTAGATCTGCTCCATCTCCAGCACGCACTCAGCGGCCAAAGTAGGCCTCCATCACTGCGGGGTCCTGCCGGACCTTGGCCGGCGGCCCTTCCGCGATGCGCCGCCCGTGGTCCAGGACCACCACGGTATCGCACAGGTCCATGATCACCTTGAGGTCATGCTCCACCACGAGGAAGGTCTTGCCGCGTTCGCGGAAGTGCTGGACCTGCCGGATGAGGGTATTGATCATGGTGGGGTTCACGCCGGCCGCGGGCTCGTCCAGCAGGATCAGCTCCGGCTCGGGATTCATGCACAGGACGTTGAGGAAGGCCACCAGCTTCTGCTGCCCATAGGAGAGGGAGCCGGCGCGCTCCCGTTGCTTGTCGTGCAGGCCCACCATCTCGAGCAGCGCGTCGATCTCGGCCGAGGGTCCGGTCGCGACGCGGGGAAGAGAGGCCAGCATCGTCTGGAGGTTGCTCCCCATCAACCGCGGCTGTCGCATGAGTTCCAGGTTCTGCCGCACCGTGAGGTCGGGGAACAGTTTCAATAGCTGGAACGTCCGGCCGATTCCCCGGCGGGCGACGGCGTAGGGCGGCAGGCCGTCGATCCGGTCCCCGCGGAACAGGATCTGGCCGCCATCCAGTCGGGACAGGCCGCTGATCAGGTTCAGCATCACGGTCTTGCCTGACCCGTTCGGACCGATGAGCCCCACGATGCAGCCGGCCCGCACCTGGAAGGACACGCCATCCAGGGCGAGGATGCCGCCAAACCGCTTCGTCACGTCCGTAAGGGTCAGCATGACGCTCAGGGCTGTCTCAGGGTTAGGCCTTCTGCCCGAACCAGGTGCTGCCAGGGCGGAGCCGGCTCATCACGCGGTCCAGAAAGCCGGCCAGGCCGTCCGGCATCCGGATCATGACGAGGATAAGGACGAGGCCGTAGGCGATCATCCGGAGAAGCGGCGTGATGTCCAGTGCCTGCGGGAGCGAGACCAGCAGGATGGAGCCCCACACCGGCCCCCAGATGCTCCGGATGCCGCCGATCATCATGATCATCATGATGTAGATCGTTTCGTTGACGTCGAACAGGTCCGGCGCGATGTACGACAGGTAGGGGGCATAGGTCGCCCCCGCCAGGCCGGCGAACATGCTGCCCGCCGTAAACGCCAGGAGCTTGTAGCGCCTCGTATCGAATCCGGCGGTCAGCGCCAGGGTCTCGTCCTGCCGGATGGCGCCCAGCACGCGTCCCAGATCCGAGCGCGCCAGTCGCCGGACGAACCACACGGTGACGAGGGCGAAGGTGAACATCAGATAGTAGTAGGACCGGCGCGACCCCAGCTCGAATCGGAACAGCCCGGGGATCCCGAAGGGGGGCGGCACGAACCGGATGATGATGCCATTGGCCCCGTTGGTCAGGCTGATCCAGTTGTCGAGGAGCAGACGGAACAGCTCAGAGAATGCGAATGTGCAGATGGCCAGGTAGGCCCCCTTGAGGTGCAGGGTGGACGCGCCGATGATGAGGGCCGCGATCCCGGCCAGGAGGATCCCCGCCGCCCAGGCCCACCAGTAAGGCACCCCCAGGCGCGTGACCAGCAGGATGGACCCATAGGCCCCCACGCCATAGAAGGCGGCGTGGGCAATGGCGAACTGGCCGGTGATCCCCATGATGAGGTTGAGACTGGAGGTCAGGATGATGTACAGCGAGACGACGATCCCAAGATGCAGAAAGTAATCTCCGGGCAGAAGCCGCGGGTACAGCATCCCAGCCGCCAGCAATCCGACCAGCGGGAGGGCCTGCCACGAGCGGCGGGCCATCACACGTCCTCCCGCTCCGGCCGCTGGCCGAACAGCCCCCAGGGCCGGAAAATCAGGATGAGGATCAGCGCGACGAACCCGAACCCGTCCTTGAAGATGGACGAGATCATGCCGCCCCCGAAGCTCTCCACCACCCCGACCAGGAACCCGGCCAGGATGGATCCCCCCACGCTGCCCAGCCCGCCCAGGATCATGACCACGAAGCCCTTCATCGCGGGGAGACCGCCCATGAAGGGGGTGATGGTGTAGATGGTCGCGATCAGCGCCCCCACCAGGCCCGCCAGCGCCGCCGCCAGCGAGAAGGTGACGGCCACCACGCGCTCGGTGCGGATGCCCAGGGTGGCCGCCACGTGCGCATTCTGCGCCGTGGCCCGGATGCCCTTGCCCAGCCGGGTCTTCTTGAGAAAGAGGGAGAAGAAGATGATCAGGCCGACGGTCAGGCCGAACGCCAGCAGCCGCTGCTCCCCGATGCGGATCCCCCACACCTCCAGCGTGCGGGGCAAGGGGGGCGGGATGGAGAGGGGGTCAGCCCCCCAGATCGCCAGGGCGATATTCTGGAGGATAGCCACCAGCCCCAGGGAGATCACCAGCCCGTTCAGGTGTTCGTGGCGGGCGAAACGAAACGTCGTCCGCTCGATGATCCAACCCAGCACGCCGACCGCCAGCATGCTCGCCGCCGCGGCCAGCAAGAAGTTGACCCCAAACTGGCTGGTCAGCACGAAGGCGAAGTAGGCGCCGACCATCAGCATCTCGCCATGGGCGAAGTTCAGGATCCCCAGGATGCCGTAGGTCAGGGTCAACCCCAGGGCCACCGCGGCATACATGCTGCCGGTGACGAGCCCATGCACGAGGAAGTTTCCGAACTGCTCCAGCACCGCCTGCGCCCTCTTTTCCCCTTGCTTCCCTCGTCGCCCCAAAAGCGGCGATCCGCCGTCAGCACGCTCCCTGACCGCGGATCGCCGCTGTGTTGCCTGCTCTGCGAGTCCCGGCTATTCCAGCGGCACGTGCAGGAGCTCGGTCTTTCCCTTCTTGATCATCCCGATGTAGTAGTCGTGGACGAAGCGGCCTTCCTTGCTGACGGTCATCTTCATGACCCCGTCGTAGGTCATGCCGATCAGGGCCTGGCGGATCTTGTCCAGGTCCGAGGTGGTCCCGGCCTTCTCGACCGCCTTGACGAACATGTGCAGGGGATCATAGAAGGTGAAGCTCCAGATGCCGCTGGGCCCGGGCTCCTGCCCCACCAGGGCCTTGTACCGCTGGACGAAGGCCTTGACCTTGGGGTCCTCGGAGAAGGGGCTCCGCGTCCCGATCACCCAGGTGTAGAAGTCCACCTGGTCCTTGTAGGGGAGGGCCGGGATCTCGCTGGGCCCCTGGGAGGTGAAGAACTTCTTGGTGACCCCCACCTCCAGGGCCTGCCGGATGATGAGCTTGCCCGACTCGTCGGTGTAGCCCCAGATCAGGGCGTCGGGCTTCAGGGCCTTCAGCTTGTTGAGCTGGGGGTAGAAGTCCGTGGTCCCCGCTCGGTCGTAGCGCTCCACCGCCACTACCGTCAGCCCCAGCTCCTTCACCTTGGGCACGTAGGCGTCCAGGATGGACTGGCTGTAGTCGTCGGTCGAGTCCAGGAAGGCCACCGTCTTGACCCCCTCCTGCTTGGCGATCTTGGCGATGAAGGGGGCGTAGGTGTTCACCCGCCCCTGGGGACCGAATTCCCAGTTGTAGGTCTGGAAGAGATACTCGTACCCGGGCTTTCCCATGAGAGGGCCGACCTGGGTCAGCGGGGTGAACTGCATGACCCGCTCCTTCCGGGTGATCTCGACGACCGGCATCCCGACGACGGACCCGATGGGGCCGAAGATGAACTTGACGTTGTTCTTGGTGATCAGCTCGACCGCCGCCGTCACGGCCTCGGCCGGGACACCCCGGTCGTCCTTCAGGAGCAGGTCGAGCTTCACCTTCTCGCCCCGCACCGTGATGCCGCCGGCGTCGTTGATCTCCTTCACCGCCAGCTTCACCGCGTTGGCCGAGGGCACCCCCAACAGCGCCAGCCTGCCGGTGAGGGAGAAGACCGCCCCCACCTTGAGGGTCTGCTGGGCCGGGGCCGGGGCCACCCCCAGGACCAGGACCAACGCCCAGACCGCGACCGCTCCTCCGATCCAACGAATCCACCGCGTGTGCATGGCTCCCCTCCCTTGACGTTCGAAACGGGCGAGACCCAGCGCCCCGCCCAATCCACGATTCCGGCGGCCTCCCTGCGTCTTCGGGAACCGCCGCTCCAGAGGAATCGGCGCGGAGAACATCAGGATCCGGGCGTCCCTAATCCTCATCCAGTGTCGCCTCGCTCGAAGAACTTTTCCACCTGTTTCCGGTACAGGCTGCCGGTCCGGCACGCCTGGGCCAGCAGGCTGTGGTAGGCCGCCTCCTGCCCGGCCGCCAGCACAGGATCCGGCGGCATCGCAGCCTTCGTTCCCTGCACCGCCACGGGATTCCTCTGCGCCAGGCCGCGGGCATACTCCATGGCCTGGCTCAGGACCTGGTCCGGCTCGCAGAGGTAATTGACCAGGCCGACTCGCCAGGCCTCCTGCGCGCCGATCTTCCGCCCAGTGAAGAGCAGGTCCGCCGCGATCCCCCGCCCGACCACCGCCTGGAGTCGCTGAATCCCGCCGGAGCCGGCGACGGTGCCCAGGTCCACCTCCGGGAAGCCTAGAGTCGCCGTGGAGGCAGCGAATCGCACGTCGCAGGCTAACGCCAGCTCCAGGCCGCCGCCCAAGGCGTACCCCTGGATGGCGGCCACGGTCGGCTTGCGACACTGGGCGATCCGCGCCTTGCAGCGGAAATCCAGCAGGACGAAGCGCCGGATAGCCTCGCCCTCCAGCCTGCCGGTCTCGTTGAGGTCGGATCCCGCACAGAAGGCCCGCTCCCCCGCGCCGGTGAAGAGCACGGCGCCGACCGCCGGGTCCCCGTCCAGGGCTCCCATGGCCCGGATGAGCTCCCGGAACGTCTGCGACGACAGCGCATTCAGGGCCCGGGGCCGGTTCAGGACGACCGTCGCCACCCCGTCGTCCAGGGTGACCTGCAGGTGTTCGAAGGCGTCCATCGAGCGTCCCGATCCTTCAGCCATCTTGGATCTCTCCCCGCTGCTATCCCGGAAGACTTCTCCGGTATCGCTCGCCTATTTCATCTCCTCACCGATCTTCCGGATCAGGTCGATCCGCTCCTTGCCCCCCACCTTGCCGTAGAACTGGGGGTAGATGCTCTCGGCGATTCGCTGGAATGGCTTGATGTCGGGATACGTGAGGACCTTGCCCCGCTTCTTCCATTCCTCCTCGATGCCCTTGACGTACTCGGCATCCGCCTTCCGCTGGATGGGCCGGGCCTCCGCCTCCGCCTTGAGGATGGCCTGCTGGATGTCCGCGGGGAGGCTCTTCCACCACCGCTCGGCGACCGAGAACGGGTACAACAGGACCACATGGTCCGTGACCGCCGCATACTTCAGGACCTCGATGTGCTTGAACTCCAGCTGGGCGGGCAGGCTGCCGTCGATCCCGTCGATCGTCCCCTGGCTGAGGGCGGTGTACACCTCGGTGATGGACATGGGGACCGGGATGGCGCCCATGGCCTTGTACAGGGCCATGAACGGGGGCGACTCCATGGTCCGGATCTTCAGGCCCTTGTAGTCATCCGGCTTGTTGATCGGCCGGGTCCGGTTCGAGGTGTTCCGGGTCCCGATGATCCACCAGCCCAGCGTGCGAAACCCCTTCGGTTCCATCTTCTCGTTGAACCAGGCGCCGGTCTCCCCGTCCACCACCTTGAAGGCGTGGGCGGTGTTCTTGAACAGGAACGGCAGGTTGAACAGGTCCGCCTCCGGCACGAATCCGCTCAGGGGCCCGGTGGAGAGGATGGCGCCCTCCAGGGTCCCGAGCTGCATGGCCTCGTAGAGCTGCCGCTCCCCCTTGCCCAGGGTGCCCTTGTAGACGACCACCTCGACCCTTCCGCCGGTCAGCTCCTCCACCCGCTTCTTGAGGTAATCCGTGCCGGGGTAGACCGTGGAGCTGGCGTCCACCACCGAGGCGATCCGGAACTGGATCTTCTGCTGCGCCCCGGCCGGCCCGGCCCAGGCAAGCAGTCCCACCACCAGCGCTGCCACTCCCAAAGCGATCCTTCCATTCCGTTGCATGATTCCCTCCTCCCGTTAGGTCCCGGCCCCGCGTGGGGCCTCCTTCGCGCCCTCCCGGGCGTCGCCACCGGCCCGCAGGATGGGCGTGGAGAACGCCGAGGGCCTTCGCGCCGACTGGGCCCGGATGATCTCCCCCAGCAGGGCGACCAGCCCGGCGTTCACCTCGATGTCAATGCCGTCCACCGCGAGGCGGGCCCGGCCGCTCATGCCGTCCACGCCGCCGTGCTGGACCGCGGTCCGGATCAACGCCCGCTCCATCTCCGGGGTGTGCAGCAGGTCGGGATCGTTCTGCAGGGCCGCCAGGCACGCCGCGATCCCGTAGGCCCCCCAGTTGGACACCTCGGCCGGGATCACGACGTCCACCGTGGTCTGGTCCGCCACCCCGCCCCCGCAGGGACAGCGGCAGCGCGCCCCGTAGGGGAGCAGCGCCTGGACCACGTCGTGAATGCGGCCGAAGCCGATCTCGTTCCCCCGGTCCCCGATCCCGATGGTGAGAACCCCCAGCCGCCTGGCCTCGGCAAAGAGCAGGCCGGCCTTGGCCACGCCCTCCGACACGTCCTGGCCTCCCACCATGTGATAGACGCCCTTCCCGTTCGGCCCGCTCTTCTCGATCGCGATCAGCGCCTGCGGGCCGTAGTCCCGGAAGGAGGCGGTGGTTTCTGCGGCCGCCCTGTCCGGCTGGCTTGCCAGGGGCACGACGGCCGCGACCGGCCGGTGCGTCCCGGGGTCCTGTCGGAAGAGATCCGGGGAGACGACCTGCAGCTCGGCGGCCCGGCAGGTGGCGGCGACCATCCCGACCAGGTCCGCCTCGGTCACCAGGAGCACCTTCGCCTGGAGCCCCAGTGCCAGTGCCCGGGCCAGGACGGCCGCCCCCACCGGCCCGTCCGTCTCCCCGTACGGCGCGTGCCCCGGGAGGATCCACCCGGTGGTGATCATGGCGCAGCCGCCCGGCCCCACCCGGTCCGCCAGGGCCCGGGCGGCCGACAGGCACAGCGGAGGCTCCTGGCGCTCCCGGGCCGCCCCGTACAGGGGGCCGATGACGCCGTACCCGAGCACGTCAATCGTCACCAACCGGTCCACGCTCTCGCCGATGTGCTGCAGCAAAGGGTCCATGGATCCTCGGACTCCCACGGCCTCAGCCGCGCATCAGGAGGCGCGGCAGCACCAGCACCAAGTCGGGAAGATACGTGATCATGGAGAGCAGCAGGATGAGGGCCGCCAGGAACGGCCAGGCGGCCCGCGCGTACCGCGCGACGCTCACGCCGCCGATGGCGCAGGTGACGTACATCGCGAGCCCCACCGGCGGGGTCAGCAGGCCGATCGTCAGGTTCAGGGCCATCACGACGCCGAAGTGCACGGGGTCCACCCCGAACCGGGGGAGGATGGGCACCAGGATCGGGGTCATCAGGACCAGGATGGCCGTGACCTCCATCACGCAGCCGAGCAGCAGGAGCACCAGGTTGATGAGCAACAGGAACACCCACGGGCTGCTGGAGATCGCGCCGAAGAACCCCCCGATCCGCTCTGCCGCCTGGACCAGCGCCAGGACGTACCCCACCAGGGCGGCCGCGGCCACCGTGAACATCACGCTGCCCAGCACGACCAGGCTTCCTCTCAGGACCCGCAGGACGCTTGCGGGGGTGAGGGTCCGATACACGAGCGTGCCGATCAGGAGGACGTAGACCAGGGCCACGGCCCCGGCCTCGGTCGGGGTGAAGATCCCGCCCACGATCCCCCCGATGATGATCACAGGCAGCAGGAGATCCAGGATCCCCTCCCGGACGGCCCGCCACTGCTCGCCCCAGGCCGCGCGCGTGGTCCTGGATCCGTACCCCAGCCGCTTGGCGATCCCGTAGCTGACCACCATCAGGTACCCACCCATGAGGACACCCGGGACGGCGCCCCCCAGGAAGAGCTGCCCCACCGACACGTTCCCCATGGCCCCGTAGATGATCATCAGGATGCTGGGAGGGATGATGGGGCCGATGGCGCCCGCCGCGGCGGTCAGGGCAACCGCGAACTCGACGTCGTAGCCGTCCCGCTTCATCGCCGGGATCATAACCCCGCCCAACGCGGCGGCATCGGCCGTCCCCGAGCCCGAGACCCCCGCCATGATCATTCCGGCGATCACCACCGCGTGCGCCAGCCCCCCGGTGATGTGGCCCACCAGCGCCCGAGACAGCCGGACCAGGCGCTCCGTCACGCCCGCCTCACCCATCAGGCTGCCCACCAGGATGAAGAACGGCACGGCCAGCAACGGGAACGAGTCCAGCCCGGCCTGGAGCTGCTGGGGGACCACGATGAACCCGATCCCGGGCGCCGTGGCGACGAACAGCGTGCCGCTCACCAGCATGGCGAAGGCGATCGGCATCCGCCCGAGCAGCAGGACCACGAAGGCGCCAAGCAGCCAGCCCATCGTCCCCTCAGTCTCCTGACGGACGGGGACCCCGGCGATCCCGCACCGCGTCCCGGGCGAGGTACCCCAGCATCAGGGCGCCGGAGACGGGGACGGCGGCGTACACGACGCTCATGGGCAGGCCCAACGCCGGCGAGCGCTGCGGGTGGAACACGATGCTGAGCTGCAGGCCGTACCCGACGACCCCGAGCAGGAAGAGGAAGCACACCAGGCGGATCACCGCGTCCAACCGGGCGGCCAGCCGGGGACCGCCCCACAGGCTGCCGACCACGTCCACCACGAAGTGCTTCCGTTCCCGGACGGCGATGGCGGCCGCCAGCAGGGACACCCAGATCAGCAGGAACCGGGACACCTCCTCGGGCCAGGCCAGCCCCACGCCCAGGACGAACCGGTCCAGCACGCCCGTCACGGTCGCGCCGCACATGGCCACCAGCAGGATCACCGTGATCCCGTCCACGAGCCGTCCCACGGGTCGCACGCGCTCCACCCTACGACTGCGTCGGCCGGCAGCGGACCATCGTCACGTGCTCGCCGGTCACGACCACCTCTTTCCGCTGGTTCACCAGGCGGCATTCCTCTGTGATGATCCCCAGGTGCGGGCGGCTCTGGCTCACCCGCTTCTCCTTGATCCGCCAGGTGGCCCGCACGGTGTCGCCGATGCGGAGCGGCGCCGTGAACTTCAGCTTGTCCCAGCCGATGGTGGCCACACCGGTCCCCTGGGTGTAATTGGTCCGCCACATCAGTCCCTGCATGATCCCCAGGGCCAGGATGCCGTGGCCGATCCGCTCGCCGAACTCGCTCTCCTTCATGAATTCCGCGTCCGTGTGCACCTGGCTGAAGTCGCCGGTCAGCCCCGCGAAGAGGTCGATGGTCCCCTCGCCGATGGTCCGCCCGGCCGAGATCATCTCTTCACCCACCACGAAGTCCTCGTAATACTTCCCCTGCACCAGTGGTTCCGGCATGCCTTCCCCTCCTCAGATCTGCGCCGCCAGCCCCAGCGGCTCCGGCCGGAACAACGCCACCTCCATCGAACGCGCCTCCGGCGCCACCCGCAGAGGGCAGCGCATGCGCGCGCGGATGTCCCGGTCCACGTCCACTCCTGGTGCCACCTCCACCAGGGTGAGCCCCTCGGCCGTCAGCCGGAAGACCGCCCGCTCCGTCACGTAGGTGACCTGCTGCCCCTTGGCGTGGGCCCGCGCGGCATTGAAGGTGAGCTGCTCCACCCGCTCGACCAGCTTAGGGTGCTTGCCCTCGCGCAGGATCTTCAGTCGCCCGTCGGTCACGTCCACCTCGAGGCCGCCGGCCGTGAAGAACGTGCAGAACACGATGCGCCGGGCCCGGTCCGTGATGTTGTGGAACCCGCCGCACCCCGTGATCTCTTCCCCGAACCGGCTGACGTTGTTGTTCCCCGCCCCGTCCAGTTGCCCGACGCCCAGGAAGGTGATGTCCAGCCCGCCCCCGTCGTAGTAGTTGAACTGGAAGGTGGAGTCCATGATGGCGTCGGGATTCAGCGCCACCACGAAGGTGGTCCCGATGGCGCTCCCCATGAGGCCCCCGAAGATCCCGTGCTCGTTGGTGAAGGTCACCGCGTCCAGGACCCCCTCCTCCAGGGCCACCACCGGCAGCTCCGTGGCCAGCCCCGCGCCGAGGTTGACCACGTCCCCGCGCCGGAGCTCCCGGGCGGCCCGCCGCAGGATGACCTTGCGCCCGTCCAGGGGCAGCGGCGGGATGGTGTCCAGCGGAACGCGCGCGTCACCGCAGAGGGCCGGGTTGTGGCCCTCCCGCCCGCCGGGCGTCGCCGGCGTGAGCTGCGTCTGGTGCCGGTGCACCACCACCGCGTCCACCAGCGGCGCGGGGATCCTCACCAGACGGGGGTCCAGCGTTCCCCGCTTGGCCACCCGCTTGACCTGGGCGATGACCGTGCCCCCGCTGTTTCTGGCCGCCATGGCGATGTCGGTCATGCCCAGCGTGTTGGGCTCCTCCTCCATGCTGATGTTGCCGTCCTGGTCCGCCGTGGTACCGCGGACGATGGCGACATCCACGGGGAAGGTGGGATAGAACAGGTACTCCTGTCCCCGGATCGTCATCACCTCGGCCAGGTTCTCCCTGGTCCGGTCATTCAGGCGCCCGCCCTCCAGCCGCGGGTCCACGAAGGTGTGCAGCCCGACCTGGGTGAGGACACCCGGCTTGCCGGCGCCCACCGCCGTGAGCCACTGGACCAGGGTCCCCATGGGCAGGTTGTACGCCTCGATCCGGTCCTCCAGGATCATGCGGATGAGCCGGGGGTGCCGCTTGGCCGTGTAGCTCCCGCCGATGATCCGCCGGAGCATGCCCTCGTGCGCCAGGACGTTGAGGCCCCCCTCCCCCGGCCGGTCGCTGGGGAGCATGGGGTTCACATTGACCAGGTCCCGGGGGGCTCCCGTCTCCAGGAACCGCCGCTCCAGGGCGTGGAGGACCAGATCCGGCTCCAGGACCGCGCCTGTCCCGCCGATGACCAGGGTCGCGCCGTTCGGGATGAGTCGAACCGCCTCGTCTGCACTCAGGAATCGTGCGCTCATGGCTGTGTGGATCCTCCCCAGACCTCAGGCGCCGTCGCGTACTCCCTTGACCAGGTCCCGGAAGGCCGCGCCGATGACTGAAGTGCTGCTGAAGGCCAGAAACCGGACGCCGCGGGCCATCAGGCTCTTCGCCCCCGCCGCCTCCCGGACGAAATATCCGATTTCACGACGCGCCGCCTCGGCCGCCTTGAAGATGCGGGCCACCGCCTCCTGGACGGCGGGGTGATCCGCCTGGCCCGGGTAGCCCATGGAGATAGAGAGGTCAGAGGGTCCCACGAAGAGGACGTCCACCCCGGGCACGGCGGCGATGGCCTCCGCCGCGGGGACGGCCGCCCTGTCCTCGATCTGGACGGCCACCAGGAGTTCCCGGTTGGACCACGCGATGTGCTCGGCCACGCTCCGGAAGCCGTGCCGGCCCGCCCGGGCCGTGGTGGCCAGGCCCCGGATCCCCTCCGGGGGATACTTGCAGGCCGCCACGGCCGCCTGGGCATCCGCGACCGAGAGGACGTGCGGCACCAGGACCCCCAGCGCCCCCGCATCCAGGGCCCGGAGAATGAGGGCCCGGTCATTCATGGTCACGCGGACGATGGGGGTCGTCCCGGCGGTCTCGGCCGCCCGCACCAGGTGCTCCAGGCCCTCCGGGCCGGCTGCGCCGTGCTCCGTGTCCAGGATCACGAAGTCGAAGCCGGCGTGGCCCGACATCTCGACCAGGGCCGGGGAGGGCACCATGACGAACATCCCGAGGGCCGCCCGCCCCTCGGCGAACGCCTGCTTGATCCGGTTTTCCATGCTGCTCCCTTCGGGTTCCGCGGATTCTCTGGCAACAGCTCACCTGCCCCTCCGGTTGCCGCACGGCTGGTCTGACGCCGGGGAGGGGCCAGCCTACCGCTATCGAAGCTCGCGGATCAGCTTCAGCAGGTCTTGCACCCCCAACTCCTTGGCCACCTCGTCCTGCACGTCCCGCAGCTTGGAGGCGAACGCCTTCGTGTCAACCTCGGTCACCGTGACGCCCGGCTTGCTCTTCAGCTCCGCCAGCTTCTCGTCGGCCAGCTTGATGGCCGCCTTGAGCTGCACGACGCCGGCCTCGCGGAACGTGTCCAGGACCACCTGCTGGAGGTCGGCGGGCACCTTGGCCAGGGTCCGGTCGCTGAGGAAGTACATGTGCACGTTGTACTGGTGGTGGGTCAGGATGACGTGGGGCGCGACCTCGTAGTATTTCCCCGTGACGATGGCCGGGAGGCTGCTCTCGGCCGCGTCCACCACCCCGGTCTGGAGCGAGGTGTAGATCTCCGGCGCCGGGATGTTGGTCGGCAGGGTGCCCAGCGTGCTCCACACCTTGAACTCGGTCGGGTTCGCCATCACCCGCATCTTCATTCCCTTGAGGTCGTCCGGGTTCTTCACCGGCTTCACCCGGTTGTACAGGTTCCGCGTGCCGGTCAGGGCCAGGCCCACGAGTTCGAAGCCCTGCTTCTTCTCCTTGACAAACTGCTGCAGCCGCTGGAAGAGGCGGGGATCGGTGATCAGGGCCCGCTCCGCCTGGACGTAGCTCTCGAAGAGGTACGCCGCCGCCAGGAAACCCGCCTCCTTCACCAGGGGCGCCGCGTTGGAGCTGGACACCACCGTGGCGTCCACCCCGCCCACCGTCAGGGCCTTCATCAGGGCCCGTTCGTTGCCCAGGACGGCGCCGGGGAACAGCTTGACCTCGACCTTGCCTCCCGTCCGCTTGGGAAGCTCCTGCGCCAGGAATTCCAGTCCGTACTGGGCGGCGATCCCTGGCGGGGTCTTGAACGGCTCTTCGCTCCCGAGCCGGATCACCACCTCTGCCGCGTTGGCGATCCCCGCCCCCGCCATAAATAATGTCAGCGCTAGCAGCGCGGCGCCGACCGCCTTCCAATGTCCGTGCATGATATTCCCTCCTCCTGAAAACCTGAGACTTACGTAACGCGTGGGCTCACCGCCCTCCCAGCATCTGGGGGACGAGCCACCGTGGAAGCCAGAGAACCGTGTCGGGTACCAACACCAGCAGGATATCCATCGCCACGAACAGGAACACGAACCCCAGCGAGTGGCGGAACGCCCGCTCCACCGAGATCTCCCCGATCTGGGCCCCGATGAACAGGCAGAGGCCGTAGGGGGGCGTGATCAACCCCAGGGCTAACGTGACGCAGACGATCACGCCGACGTGGACCGGATTCAGGCCGACCCCGTCGGCCAGGGCCTGGACCACGGGAAGGAAGATGATGATGCTGGCCACCCCGCTCTCGAAGGCGCCGAGGATCACGAACAGGAGCATGATGAAGAGCAGGGTCGTGGTGGGCCCGAGTTCGAGGTATCGGGCGAAGGCCTGGATGCGCGGCGGGATCTCCAGGTAGGCCATCAGCCAGCCGAACATCATGCCGTTCATCACGCAGAACAGCGTCGGCCCGGTGAAGCGGGCCGCCTCCTTGATGGCGGCGTAGAGTCGGGACAGCGAGAGGGACCGATACGCCAGGCCGGCCAGGAGGAGGCTGTACACGACCGCCACGCACGCCGCCTCCGTGGCGGTGAAGACGCCACCGATGATGCCCCCCAGGATGATGAGGGTCACCCCGAAGGGCGGCAGCCCGATCAACACCGCCCGCCCGACCTCCCGGAGCGGAAGGCGCTCTCCCTTGGGGAATCCGTGCCGGACTGCCATCACGTAGCAGTAGGCAATCTGGCTCAGGCCGATGATGAGGCCCGGGATCGCCCCGCCCAGGAACATGGCGCCGATGGACACGTTCCCCACCGCGCCGTACACCACCATGAAGATGCTGGGCGGGATGATGATCCCGATGGTGGACGCGGAGATGGTCACGGCGACCGAGAACTCGCGCGGGTAGCCCGCCTTCACCATGCCCGGGATCAGGATGGATCCCAGGCCCGCGACATCGGCCACGGAGGAGCCGGACAGCCCGGCCATGAGCATGTTCGCCACGACATTCACGACGGCCAGCGACCCCCGCATCCAGCCGAAGAGCGCCTGGGACATCCGGACCAGGCGGTCGGTGATCTCGCCGATATTCATCAGGATCCCGGCCATCAGGAAGAAGGGCACCGCCAGCAGCACGAAGCTGTTGATCCCCTGGTACATCTGCTGGACGAACAGCGCCAGGGGGATCCCCGCCGACCACATCGTCAGGAGCGAGGCGAGGCCCAGCGCATAGGCGATGGGCACCCCCGCCACCAGCATGAGCGCAAAGCTGCCGAACAGGACCGCCAGCGGATCCATCAGGCACCGTCCTTGGGGGGCGACCCGACGAGCAGTGTCTCGACCAGGAAGACCAGCATGCTCACCGCGCTGACGGGGAACGCCGCATACACCCAGATCATCGAAACCCTCAATCCCGGCGACTGTTCTGCCAGGCCGCTGGCGGCCAGAGAGAACCCCTGCCAGCCGAGCAC
>JACPAT010000098.1 GCA_016180655.1 Candidatus Methylomirabilota bacterium
AACGTGGTGGAGAAGATCCGATCCACGGGGAACACCCAGATCCTCCTGACGGAGCGGGGGTCCAGCTTCGGCTACAACAACCTTGTGGTGGACCTGCGGGGGCTGCCGATCATGCGCGGGCTGGGCGTGCCGGTGATCTTCGACGGGACACACAGCGTTCAGTTGCCCGGGGGGGCGGGGACCGCCTCGTCGGGTCAGCGGGAGTTCGTGGCGCCCCTCGTCCGCGCCGCGGTGGCGGCCGGGTGCGACGGCCTGTTCCTGGAGGTCCATCCCGATCCCGATCGCGCCCCGTCGGATGGTTCCACCATGCTCCCCCTGGATGCGCTCCCCCCGCTGCTGGCCGAGGTGACCGCCATCGCCCGCGCCCTGGCCCGTCCGGTCTAGCATCATGCGTCAGAAATTCGCTGCCCGTCGCCCGTGTCTTCTGTCGGCCAGAGGCATCCTGGCGGCCCCGTGAGCAAATCTGTCATGGGCCGCGCTGGCGCTCCGGGAAAAATCCTCGTCCGGTCTCCGAACTGGATCGGAGAGCAGGTCCTGGCCTATCCGTTCTTCCACTACCTGCGACAAGCTTTTCCGCGGGCCCACATTACCGCCGCCTGCGTTCCGTGGGTGGAGTCGGTCCAGTTCCGCGTCCTTCTGGATGAGGTTCTCGTGCTGCCAAAACGGGAGGGCCATTCCCCTCTCGCCAGGCTGAGGGCGATCGAGGGAGCCGCCAGGATGCTCCGGAAGGCAGGGCCCTGGGATCTGGGAGTCTGCCTTCCCAACTCGTTCTCCTCGGCATGGATAATGTTCCGGGCGGGCGTTCGGGTGCGCCGAGGCTACAAGCGGGATGGGCGCGGGATGCTTCTCAATGAGGGACTCCCGTGGGAAGCAGCCGCGTCCACGCACCGCGCAGAAGCCTATGTCCTCCTCCTCCCTCCGGAAGCGCGGCCGGACCGCCCCGTTGAGGAGTTCTGGGGAACTCCTCCCGAGAATGATCTGGGCCCTGGGTTGCCCGGTGTGGCGGCGCGGTTCGACCCATCAAGGCACTGGCCCATGGCTGAGCCAATTGACCCGCCCCATGGTCCGTACTGGGTTCTGGCGCCTGGGTCCAGGGCGGAATCTCGCCGCTGGCCCGAGGAGTATTTTGCCGCGCTGGCCCGCCTGATCGCCGAGGAGACCGGATGGACCGGGATCATCGTGGGCGGGCCAGGCGAGGGAGCGGTGGCCCTTCGGCTGAGTCAGGATCCCGGAACGAAGCTTCTGGATTGGACCGGGCGGGGAACGGTTGCCTCGTATTGGAGACTCTTCGCTGGCGCCAGGTTCACGGTCAGCAACGATTCCGGGTTGGCCCATGTGGCGTCCCTGTGCGGCTCCCCCGTGCAGATCGTGTGGGGGGCGGGGGATCCCAGGCACACGAAGCCGCTGGGCCCCGGCAGGGTCCGCATCGCATTCAACCCAGTGTCCTGCTGGCCATGCGAGCGGAACACATGCTCACAGCCGCAGGCGACCCAGGTGCAATGTCTTCGCGGGATCTTGCCAGAGATCGTTTGGCGCGAGCTCAAGACCTTCTGCGGGAGTGCCTGGTGCGCTGAGCCCGCAAGCACAACCATGGCACCTTCCCCGTGGGGACCGCAACCCCCCCGGTGACGTGGGACTCACATGGCCCAGTATCTCCGCCTCCTGAAGTACGCCCTGCCCTATCGGGGCCGGATCGCACTTTCGATCGGCTGTCTCCTGATCGCCTCGCTCCTCAACGCGGTCTCGGTGGCCTCCCTCCAGCCGGTATTTGACGGGCTCTTCGGGGGGGAGGGGAGCCGGCAGCTCTTGAGTCTGCCGCGGGCGCTCCAGCCGCTCCTGGGCGACTGGGTGGCCCGGGTCCAGGACTTCCTGCGGGCCCACCAGATGAGCGTCCTGACCTTCCTGGCGTGGTTTCTCCTGGCGGTGCTGCTGGTCAAGGCCATGGTGAACTACGTCAGCGTGTACCTGATGAAATACGTCTCCGAGCGGGTGATGGCGGACGTCCGGGACGCGCTGTACGCCCACCTCCACTCGCTGTCCCTGGGCTTCTTCCTGCGCAAGAACACCGGCGAGATCGTGTCGCGAGTGACGGCCGATGTGGACGCCCTGGGCGCCGCGGTGACCGACCTCTTTCGAAATGCGCTGCGAGAACCGTTCACCATCGTGGGTCTGGTGGCGCTCCTGTTCGTGATCCACTGGCAGCTGGCCCTGGCCTCTCTGCTCATCTTTCCCATGACGGTGATCCCCATCCTCAAGTTCGGGCAGAAGATTCGGCGGCGGGGAACCCGGGTGCTGGAACGGCGAGCGGAGCTGTCCACCGTGATCCAGGAGGGCATCACCGGCATCCGGATCGTCCAGGCGTTCGGCATGCAGGCGTACGAGCGCCAGCGGTTCTGTGCCAAGAACCGCGAGCTCTTCCAGGCGATCATGCGCATCGTGCGCGTGGATGCGCTCTCCGGGCCGGTGATGGAGATTCTGGAGGCGGTCGGGATCGTGGTCGCCGTCTGGCTGGGCGGCTACCTGGTATTTCGGGGCGAGCTGACTCCCGGCGCCTTCATGGGATTCCTGGGCGCGCTGGCCTCGCTGTACGTCCCCATCAAGCGCCTGAGCGCCGTGAACAACAACATCCAGCGCGGGATGGCCGGGGTCCACCGCGTGTTCGAGGTGATGGACCAGCAGCCCGAGGTCACGGACCGGTCCGGGGCCCGCGGGCTGCCGCCGGTGAAAGAGACGGTCGCATTCGAGCACGTGAGCTTTGCCTACGAGCCGGGGCGCGTCATCTTGCGGGATGTCCACTTCCAGGGGAAGATGGGAGAGATCGTGGCCATCGTGGGCCCCAGCGGCGCGGGGAAGAGCACGCTGGTGAATCTCCTGCCGCGGTTCTTCGACCCCACGGATGGCCGGATCCTCTTGGATGGCGTGGATCTCCGCGACGTCACGCTGCCGTCTCTCCGGGCGCAGATCGGCATGGTGACGCAGGACACCATCCTCTTCGACGACACGGTCGCCAACAACATCGCCTACGGGCTGTCCGCCGCGGGCGGCGCAGCCTGGGCCTACGGGCTGTTCGCCGCGGGCGGAGCAGTCAGGGTCTCCGGGCCGGCGCCGGACTGCGACCTGGCCAGGATCCGCGAGGCGGCACGGCTGGCCAACGCCGAGGAGTTCATCCTGCAACTCCCCGAGGGCTACGCGACCCGCATCGGCGAGAAGGGGGTGCGGCTCTCGGGCGGCCAGAAGCAGCGCATCGCCATCGCCCGGGCCATCCTCAAGGACCCCCCCATCCTGATCCTGGACGAGGCCACCTCGGCGCTGGACGCGGAGGCGGAGCGCCTGGTGCAGGAGGCACTGGAGCGCCTGATGCGGAACCGGACGACCTTCGTCATCGCCCACCGCCTCTCCACGGTGATCCAGGCGGACCGGATCGTGGTCCTGGAGGACGGGCGCCTGGTGGAGATGGGGACCCATCCCGAGCTGATGGCCGCCCGGGGCACCTACTTCCGCCTCTACCAGAACCAGCCCCAGGAGGCGTGAGGGCATGGCCCCTGCGCTTCCGCCGCAGCGGATCCTCTGCATCAAACTCAAACACATCGGGGACGTGCTCCTCATGACGCCGGCTATTCGTGCCCTGCGCCGGGCCTGGCCCGAGAGCGCCATCGCGGCGCTGGTGCCGCGCGGGACCGAGGACATCCTGGAAGGCAACCCGGACCTGAACGCGGTCCTGGTCTTCGACCGGGGCGCGGGGAGCTGGCAGGTGGTCCGCGCCCTGCGCCGGTATGCCCCGGACCTGGTCCTGGAGATGGGGCAGGGGGACCGGGAGGCCGTCCTCGGCTGGCTGTCGGGGGCGCGCCATCGGGTGGGCTACGCGCCCGGCCGTTCCGGCGGGTGGCGGAGAGCCCTGCTCAGGCAGGCGGTGCCCTGGAACGGGCACCAGCATATCGTGGAGACAAACCTGGATCTCGTCCGGGCGTTGGGAATCCCGGCCCGGGCGAGTGGTCCCGTGCTTGTCGTCCGGCCCGAAGCCCGTTCGCGCATGGCGGCGCGCCTGGCATCAGCCGGGCTGATGCCGGGCCGGCCGATGGTGGTCGTCCATCCCGTCTCCCGCTGGCTGTTCAAGGCCTGGCCGGAGGCGGCATGTGCCGAGGTGATCGGCCGGCTGATCCGGGACGCGGGGGTCGCCGTCGTCCTCACCAGCGGGCCCGGGACCGCGGAGCTGGAGGCGGCCAATCGGATCTTGGCCAGGGCCGGGGGGCCACGTCCCGCGGCACCCATCATCAATCTCATCGGCCAGACCACGCTGGGAGAGCTGGCGGCTGTCCTTGAGCGGGCCGCGCTCTTCCTCGGCGTGGACTCGGCCCCGATGCACATGGCCGCGGCCCTGGGGGTCCCGGTGGTGGCCCTCTTCGGCCCGTCGGGCGAGGGGAGCTGGGGCCCGTGGGGAGAAGGACACGTGGTGGTGACGAGCCCGTACCTCTGCCGGCCCTGCGGGAAAGACGGCTGCCTGGGCAGCAAGCGGAGCGACTGCCTGGAGGCCATCTCCGCCGAGACGGTGATGCGCGCGGTGGAGCCGCTCCTGAGTCGAGTCCTCGGCGCGCCTTTTCCCCCTCACCCGTTCCCTCTCCCGCCAGGGGAGAGGGGACCTAAGGTTTCACCTCTCCCCCCGGTGGGGCATGCGCCCTAACTTCAGCCCCCCTTTGAAAAAGGGGGGGAGGGGGGATTTCAGCAGGAAAAGACAAGTTGGCGCTAATTCCCCCGACGGGGAGAGGGTAGGTGAGGGGGCTGAGAGAGCAGATGCGGGCGCTTCTTTCGGTGGCCATCATCACGTTGAACGAGGAGCGGAATATCCGCGCCTGCCTGGAGAGCGTGAAGTGGGCGGACGAGATCGTGGTCTGCGATTCGGGCAGCAGCGACCGAACACTGGCCATCGCGGACGAGTACGGCGCACGGACGTTCCGGGACGCGTGGCGCGGCTTCGCGGGGCACAAGAACCTGGCCGTGGACCGCTGCAGCCATCCGTGGGTCCTCGTCCTGGATGCCGATGAACGGGTGACGCCCGCCCTCCGGCAGGGGATCGAGGGAGTCCTCGCCGATCCGGTGGCACGGGACGGGTATCGGGTGCCCCGGCGGAGCTATTTCCTGGGACAGTGGATCCGGGGATGCGGGTGGTACCCCGATGAGACGGTTCGCCTCTTCCGGCGCGGTCGCGGACGCTTCGCCGTGCGCGCCGTCCACGAAGCGGTGGTGGTGGACGGATCGCTGGGGAGCCTCACGGCCCCCCTCGACCACTTCACCTACGATTCCATCAGCGCCTTCCTCCAACGCATGGACCGGTACTCGACGCTGGCCGCAGCGGAACTGCACCGGGCCGGCCGATCCGCCCGCCGGGTGGACCTGCTGGCGCGTCCCGCCTGGACGTTCTTCCGGATGCTCTTCCTCCAACGAGGCTGGCGCGAGGGATGGCGGGGCCTCGTGCTCTCCGGCCTGTATGCAAGCTACGCCTTCAGCAAGTATGCCAAGCTGTGGGAGATGGAGCGGGCAGGGCGCGATGGGTGAGCCGCTCACCATCCTTCACAGCGAATCGTCCATGGGCTGGGGCGGGCAGGAGATCCGGGTCTTCACCGAGGCTTGCTGGTTGCGGCGGCGCGGTCACGCCGCAGGCGTGATAGTGCCGCCGGGAAGCCTGCTGGGGGAGCGGGCCGAGAAGGCGGCCGTGCCGGTGGCCCGGATCGCCATGCCCCGGGCCCTCGACCCGATCACTGTCCTGCGGATCGCGCAACGCCTGAGGCTGGAGCGCGCCCAGGTCCTGGTCACCCACAGCTCCGTGGATGCCTGGACGGCGGGCCTCGCCGCCCGGCTCGTCGGGGTGCCGGTGGTCCGGATGCGGCACCTGTCGGTTCCGGTGCGGGCGAATCCGATCTCGCGGGCGGTCTACACGGCGCTGTGCGATCGCATCGTGACCACGGGGGAGGCGATCCGCACCCTCCTGGTTCACCGCCTGCGGGTTCCCCCGGCCAAGGTGGTCTCCATCCCGACCGGCGTGGACCTGGAAGCGTTTGACCCGTCCCGGGCCGCTCCCATGCGGCTCCGGAGGGAACTCGGCCTGGATCCGGAGGCCTGTCTGTTGGGGATGGTCGCGGTGCTGCGAAGCTGGAAGGGCCACCTGGTGTTCCTCCAGGCGCTCCGGCAGGTGCGGGCGGTCCGCCCCGACGTGCGGGCAGTCCTGGCAGGCGAGGGACCATTTCGACCCGTGATCCAGGACGCCATCCGGGCGCACGGCCTCGACGCCCAGGTCCGGTTGCTGGGTCACCGCGAGGACGTCGCGGAGGTCCTGAGCGGGCTTTACGTGGTGGTCTCCGCCTCCACGGCGGCGGAGGGAATTCCGCAGGTGCTTCTCCAGGCTCTGGCCATGCGCCGTCCCGTCGTGGCCAGCGACGTCGGCGGCATCCCCGAGATCATCCGACCCGGGGAGACGGGCTGGCTCGT
>JACPAT010000099.1 GCA_016180655.1 Candidatus Methylomirabilota bacterium
GCCTCCCCTTTAAAACTTCAACTGCCTGGGAAGTTAGAATAAGCATTCGGCTCTTTATAACTGTATAGGTAGAGAGCTCTTGGGCTCGAGCCATTTCCACACTCTTTAAGTTTCTACCTGCCTTGTACAGGTTTGGGGCACCAGAATGGATAATGGTTCCGCTGGATAGACCCATTTTAGACAGTAACTGTACTAATACTTTAGTCTTAGGCTCTATGCCTTCAATATCGGCAACAACCACTTTTTTGCTTGAGAGCTTATCAGATAAAGCCGACAGAAGCGCCAGGCGGGCCATTTTCTTTGGCATAGTTAAAGAATAATTCTCAAAGTTTTTAGGTCCATGGGCTCTTCCTCCTCCTACATATAAAGGAGCGTTTTTAGATCCATGCCGGGCTCCCCCTGTTCCTGGGGAGCTACCCCATCACCCCGGCCAGCGACATCCTGCACGAACTGGCACAGTACAAGAACTTCGGGGTGTACACCTTCCAGGCCGAGGACGAGATCGCCGGTGTCTGCTCGGCCCTGGGGGCTTCCTTCGGTGGAGGCATCGGAGTGACGACCAGCAGCGGACCCGGGATCGCCCTGAAGCAGGAGGCGATCAACCTGGCCGTGATGGTCGAGCTCCCCCTGGTCATCTGCAATATCCAGCGGGGCGGGCCCAGCACCGGCCTGCCGACCAAGACGGAGCAAGCCGACCTGTACCAGGCCATCTTCGGCCGGAACAGCGACTCGTCGCTGCCCGTCCTGGCGGCGGCGACCCCCGGCGATTGTTTCAACATGGCCTACGAGGCCGTGCGGATCGCCATCAGGTACATGACCCCCGTGTTCCTCCTCACCGACGGCTACCTGGCCAACGGGGCGGAGCCCTGGCTGATCCCGAAGTTCGAGGACCTCCCGTCGATCCCGGTCCAGTTCCGGACGGAGGTCGAGGGGTTCTTCCCGTACCTCCGGGACCCCGAGACCCTGGCGCGCCCCTGGGTGAAGCCCGGCACCCCCGGGCTGGAGCACCGGATCGGGGGCATCGAGAAAGAGGATGTCACGGGGAACATCAGCTATTCGCCGGCCAACCATGAGTTGATGACGCGGGCGCGGGCGCGCAAGGTCGCCGCGGTGGCCCAGGACATCCCCCCCACGACGATCCGCGGGGAGCAGGCGGGCGACCTCGTGGTGGTGGGGTGGGGCAGCACGTACGGCTCCATCGCCGCCGCCGTGGACGAGGTGCGGGCGCGCGGGAAGAAGGTGTCGCATGTGCACCTGCGGTACCTGAATCCCTTGCCACCGGACCTGGGCGGGATCCTGCGCCGATTCAAGACGGTCCTCGTGCCGGAGATGAACATGGGCCAGCTCCTGACAATTCTCCGGGCGACGTACCTGGTGGATGCGGTGGGGCTGAACAAGATCCAGGGGCAACCGTTCAAGGTCTCGGAGATCGCGGCCAAGATCCTCAGGCTATTGGAGGGCTAGCATGAGCGATGCGGCGGTAGCCTCGGCGGCACCCAAGCTGACGCGGAAGGACTTCGTCTCGGACCAGGATGTCCGCTGGTGCCCGGGCTGCGGGGATTATTCCATCCTGGCCCAGGTCCAGAAGGTGATGCCTGAACTGGGCCTTCCCCGCGAGAAGTTCGTCTTCATCTCCGGCATCGGGTGCTCCAGCCGGTTCCCCTACTACATGAACACCTACGGCTTCCACACGATCCACGGCCGGGCGCCGGCCATTGCCAGCGGGCTGAAGATCTCCCGGCCGGACCTGTCGGTCTGGGTGGTGACCGGGGACGGGGATGGGTTGAGCATCGGCGGCAACCACCTGATCCACGCGCTGCGGCGGAACGTCGGGCTGAAGATCCTGCTGTTCAACAACCGGATCTACGGTCTGACCAAGGGGCAGTACTCGCCCACCTCGGAGCTGGGGAAGGTGACGAAATCCACCCCCCTCGGGTCCGTGGACTATCCCTTCAACCCCATCGCCGTGGCCATGGGGGTGGACGCCACCTTCGTCGCCCGCAGCATTGACGTCGAGGCGAAGCACCTCCAGGACATCCTGCGGCGCGCCTACGAGCACCAGGGCAGCGCCTTCATCGAGATCCTGCAGAACTGCAACATCTTCAACGACGGTGCCTGGGAGTCGCTCAGCGACAAGGCGACCAAGGCGGACACGGTGCTGCATCTGGAGCACGGCAAGCCGCTCATCTTCGGCAAGAACAGGGACCAGGGCATCAGGCTGGGAACTGACCGCCGCCTCCAGGTGGTGACGTTGGGGAATGGTGCCTCGGAGGAGGATATCCTGGTCCACGACGAGACGAACCGGCCCCTGGCGTACATGCTGGCCCACCTGGAGCACCCGACCCCCATCGGCGTCTTCCACGCGACCGCCCGCCTGGCCTACGAGGAGGCCATGGGCAAGCAGCTGGAGGCCGCGCGGCAGAAGCTGGGACCGGGGGACGTCAACGCCCTGTTCAACCGGGGAGAGACCTGGATCGTCGAGTGACGCCCGGACCGCACCTTCAATTGAAATTGGCTCGGAGTTCCGCATGAATGGAGGCGGCCTGGCGCCCGAGACCCGGACCCACCTGATCCGGGGCTGCGAGCGGATCGTCGGACCCGAAGGGGTGATTTCCGCTCCGGACGAACGCCGGGTCTACGAGTGCGACGCGCTCACCTTCTACCACCGGGTCATGCCGGACCTGGTGGTCCTTCCCACTTCCACCCAGCACGTCGCCGACGTCGTACGCCTCTGCCGGGAGGCCGGGGTGCCGTTCCTGCCCCGCGGCGCCGGCACGGGCCTGTCCGGCGGCGCCACGCCCGACGCGGGCGGCGTCATGATCGTCCTGACCCGGATGAACCGCATCCTGGACATCGATGTGGCCAGCCGGACGGCAACGGTGGAGGCCGGCTTCATCAACCTGTGGCTGACCAACGCCGTGAAACGCCACGGCCTCTTTTACGCGCCCGACCCGGCCAGCCAGCAGGCCTGCAGCATCGGCGGCAACGTGGCGGAGAATGCCGGCGGGCCGCACTGCCTGAAATACGGGGTGACCACGAACCACGTCCTCGGCGCCAAGGTCGTCCTGCCGGACGGCGAGGTCCTCCAGCTCGGCGGGAAGATCCAGGACAGGCCGGGCTACGACCTCCTGGGGGTGTTCGTCGGCTCCGAGGGGACCCTCGGGATCTGCACCGAGGTGACGGTCCGGCTCATGCCGCAGCCGGAGGCGGTGAAAACCCTCCTGGCGGTCTTCCGGACCATCGAGGAGGCCAGCAACGCGGTCTCGGGGATCATCGCCCGCGGCATCATCCCCGTGGCCATGGAGATGCTGGACCGGGAGATCATCAAGGCGGTGGAGGCGAACGTCCAGGCCGGGTACCCGCTGGATGCGGGGGCGGTGCTGCTCATCGAGCTGGATGGGCCGCGCGCGGAGATCGAGGCGGAGGCCGTGGGCGTCGAGGCGACGTGCCGGGAATACAGATGCCTCGAGCTGCGCGTGGCCAAGACGGAGGAGGAGCGGGCCCTGCTGTGGAAGGGGCGGAAGGAAGCCGCCGGGTCGGTGGGTCGCATCACGCACCACTATTACCTGCAGGACGCCGTGGTCCCCCGGAGCAAGCTGCCCAGGGTCCTGCGGGAAATCGAGGAGATCGGCGGTCGCCACGGGCTGATCATCGCCAATGTGTTCCATGCGGGAGACGGGAACGTGCACCCGCTGATCTGCTTCGACCTCACCACCCCCGGCGATCTGGATCGGGCCATCGCCGCAGGGGCGGAAATCATGAAACGCTGCATCGAGGCCGGGGGAAGCGTCAGCGGAGAGCACGGCATCGGCCATGAGAAGCGCGACTACCTCCCGCTCATGTACAGCCCCGCGGACCTGGCGGCCATGCAACGGGTTCGCGCCGTCTTCGACCCCGCGGGCCTCTGCAATCCCGGCAAGATCTTCCCCGCCGACGGTCCGGCGGGGCAGGGCGCCCGGAATCTCCAGTCTCCGGCAATGACCGCAGTATCGGAGCGATAGGGAAGGCGGGCTTCCGCCAGACGTCCGGGGAAACGATGCCCGTTGCCGCCAGCCTCACAGATGGCCTGCGCGAAATCGTCGGAGCCGACGGCGTCTTCAGCGGACCCGCACTGGCCGAGTACCGCCTCGGGCCAGCGACCCCGAACGCGGCCGTGTTCCCGCGAGATGAATCGGAGGTCTCCCGCCTCTTGCGCCTGGCCTGGGAGGAGGGCCTGGGCGTGGTTCCCTGGGGGAGTGGGGGGCACCAGGCGCTAGGCTACCCGCCGTCCCGGTATGACCTGGCCCTGAACCTCGGCCGGCTGGACCGGGTGCTCGAGTACGAGCCTGCGGACATGACGGCAACGGCGCAGGCCGGGATCCGGCTGGCGGACCTCCAGCGGCACCTGGAAGCGGGCAGGCAGTTCCTGCCCCTCGATCCTCCATTGGCCAGCCAGGCCACCCTCGGGGGGATCCTGGGGGGCAATCTGAGCGGACCCCTGCGCTGCCGCTACGGCACGGCGCGGGACCTGGTGCTGGGGATCCGGGTGGCCCATGCCGATGGGACCATCACCAAGGGGGGCGCCAAGGTCGTCAAGAACGTCACCGGCTACGACATCACGAAACTCTACCTGGGCTCCCACGGGACGCTCGGGGTGATCCTGGAGGCGACGTTCCGGGTGTATCCCCGGCCGGCGGCGGAGCAGGCATGGTGGCTCTCCACGCCGGAACTGGAGGCAGCCCACGCCCTGGCCGTCCGGATCCTGGGGTCGCACCTGGCGCCCACTCGAGTCGAGATGCTGGATGACGTGGCGGCGCGGGCATGCGGGAGCCCGGTGCGGGGCCCGGGCCTGTTCGTCTCCATCGCGGGGGTGCCGGAGGCGATCCGGGCCCAGGCGAATGACCTGGCGCGGATGGCAGGAGAGTTCGGGAGCGTCACGACCGAGGACGCGTCGGCCCCCCGGACCCGGACAGGTCTCAACGACTTCCCCTGGCTCGCCCCGTGGCGGGACGGGAAGGGCCATGGCGCCATCTGGCGGGGGGGCGTCCTCCCCGCAGACTGTTTCCGGGCCATCCGGGCAATTCACGACGCCGCCAGGGAGCATACCGAGGTGGCCGTGACGGCCAGCGTGGCGCACGGCATCTTGCGGGGAGAAACTCGGGCGGACACGACCGAGGGGGTCGCCCGCGGCCTGGCGGCCTCGCGCGAGGCCCTGGCTGCCCTGGGGGGATTCCTGGTGGTGCTGGACGCCCCCGCACCGGTCCGCGCCCAGGTGGACGTGTGGGGACCCCCACCCGATGGCCTGGGCCTCATGCAACAGCTGAAGGCCGCCTTCGATGCCAAGGGAATCCTGAACCCCGGACGGTTCGTGGGTCGGATCTAGGGGAACTCTCAAACTGACAAGGCGAATTGGCCGGTTGTCAGTTGTCGGTTGTCAGTTTTGCATTGAGATTGTGAGGCGCCCGTGCCCACGGCGGTAGCGACGCGATCGGCAGAGAGCGATCGGCTCGTCGCACCGGCATTCGACGTCGTGGATCGTCCCGATCGCGAGGGGATCCTGGACTGCGTCCACTGCGGGTTGTGCCTGCCCAGTTGCCCGACCTATCTCACGACCGGTCTCGAGATGGCGTCTCCGCGGGGTCGCATCCACCTGATGCGGGCCGTGGACGAAGGGCAGGCCGGGATCAGCGCCGACTTCGTGAAGCATCTGGATCAATGCCTGGGATGCCTCGCCTGCCAGACCGCGTGTCCGTCCGGGGTGCCCTACGCGCACCTGCTGGAGGGCGCGCGGGCGCAGATCGAGCGACGATACGAGCGTCCGGCCGGGGATCGGCGCTGGCGGAGGGTGATCCTTTCCCTGTTTCCCCATCCGGACCGCCTGAGATGGCTCCTTGGCGCGCTCTCCTGGTATCATCGCCTGGGCCTCTCCGGCATCGTTCGAAACACCGGCCTGCTCGCCCTGCTTTCGCCGCGGCTGGCCCAGATGGAGGCACTGCTGCCAGAGGCGCCATCGGCCACCGCCCGAAGACCTCTTCCAGAGGTCACACCCGCCGTGGGACAGCGCCTCGGCCGGGTTGGGTTCCTCACGGGCTGTGTCCAGCGCTTCGTGCTTCCGGATCTCAATCGCGCCACGGCGCGGGTCCTGGCGGCGGCCGGATACGAGGTGGTCGCGCCGCCGGGGCAGGGCTGTTGCGGCGCGTTACACCTGCACAGCGGGGACCTGGAGGCGGGCCGCGCCCTGGCCCGACGGACCATTCAGGCCTTTGAACGGGCCCAGGTGGATCTGGTGGCGGTCAACGCGGCGGGGTGCGGGGCCGCCATGAAGGAGTACGCTCACCTTCTGCGGGACGACGCCGAGTGGCGGTCGCGGGCGGAGGCCTTCAGCAGCCGGACCCGGGACGTGTCCCAGATCCTGGCGGGGGTGTCCTGGCGCCAGGAACTGAAACCCGTCCCCATGACGGTGACCTATCACGAGGCCTGCCACTTGGGATCTGAAGCTGGTGGACCTTCCTGAATCGGACCTGTGCTGCGGAAGCGCGGGCGTGTACAACCTGCTGCAGACCGAGATGGCAGGCCGGCTCCTGCAACGCAAGGTTGATTGCATCCGGGAAACGGATGCGAGCATCGTGGCCATCGGCAACATCGGTTGCCTGCTCCAGATCGGCCTCGGCCTGCGCCAGGCCAAGCTGCCCGTCCGGGCCGTTCACCCCGTGGAACTCGTGGATTGGTCGCTCCACGGGATGCCGGATGGAGAGCCGAGAGCCTAGAGCCGAGGAGGTCCCAGACTTTGAACCTCGAACGTCGAACCTCGAACCTCGAACGTCGAACCTCGAACCAGATAACCTTCAACCGCATGGAGGTGTGCAGCCATGGCAGCGGAGACAGGACAGAAGGCGCCGCAATTCACCCTGGTGAACACGGACCTGAAGGCGGTGGGGTTGGCGGATTTCGCCGGCAAGAACGTGGTGCTGGCATTTTATCCCGCGGCCTTCACCGGGGTCTGCCAGAAGGAGATGTGCACGTTCCGGGACGCCCTCAACGACTTCACCAGCGCCAAGACGGCCGTCCTGGGGGTGAGCGTGGATTCCCCCTTCGCCAACAAGGAGTTTGCGGCGAAGAACGGGCTCAATTTCCCCCTCCTGTCGGACATCACCCGTGATGTGATCAAGCAGTACGACGTCGTCTTCAACGACCTGGCCGGCGTGAAGGGCTTCACCGTGGCGAAGCGGGCCGTCTTCGTGATTGACGCCGGCGGGATCATCCGCTACAAGTGGGTGGCGCCCGAGCCCAAGGTCGAGCCGAACTACGCCGAGGTCACGGCCGCGGTGAAGCAGCTCGCCTGACCCGGCATCGCGGGCGCGGCGGGCTGGAGAGTTGGCATGGTTCCGGACCACCTGTTCGCCAATTTTCCGAGATAGGAGTGCTCATGTTCAGCGAACTGGCCAAGGGATTGGCCACAACCTTCAAGCACATCTTCCGCAAGCCGGTCACGGTGTCCTACCCCGAGCAGCGGCTGCCACTGGCGCCGCGCTACCGGGGCCGCCAGTTTCTGGTCAAAGACGAGGATGGGCTGGAACGTTGCGTAGGGTGCGAATTGTGCGCGGTGGCCTGCCCGGCCGATGCCATCTACATCGAGGCGGCCGAGAACACCGACGAGCACCGGGTATCCCACGGGGAGCGCTACGCCAAGGTCTACAAGATCCACATGCTGCGCTGCATCTTCTGCGGCTTCTGTGAAGAGGCCTGTCCCGAGGACGCCATCTTCATGGGCAAGGAGTTCGAGCTGGCGTCATACCGCCGGGACGATTTCATTTACGACAAGCAGCGGCTGTTGCTTCCGCTCCGCGAGGCGGCCAAGCAGCGGCCGGAGATCCTGCAGCCGGGCACCGGCCTGGGGATGGGGCAACACTACGAGCCGGTCGCGCAGGCGGCCGGATCGCGCCCGTAACCGCAACTCACTACACGGAACATTCTGAGAGGGGAGGTATCGGACATGGCGTACGATTGGAAATTAAAGCCTCGGCCGTATTCCGACGAGGAGGCGAAGAAGCTCCTGGCCAACGTCGTCAGCCCGGAAACCACGGACTGGCACTACAACACGCATCATAAGGGGTACGTGACCGCCCTCAACAACATCGAGAAGGGGTTGGAGACGGCGGACCGGGCGGCGGCCAACGGCAACTACAGCATCATCGGCGAGCTGAAGCGGCGGTTCACCTGGAACCACGCCGGGACGCTGCTCCACGACGTCTACTGGGAGGTCCTAGGCGGCGACGGGGATGGGAAGAAGGGCGGGGAGGTGTACCAGGCCATCGAGCGCGATTTCGGGTCCTTCGATGCCTGGAAGGCCGACTTCAAGGCGGCGAGCATCTCGGCCAAGCTGAGTGGATGGGGCCTGCTGGTGTACGATGCGCTGGGATCGCAGCGGCTGCTGAACGTGCTAGTGGACGAGCATCACTACGGCGCCATCTGGGGCGGCATTCCCCTGGTGGCCTGCGACGTCTTCGAGCACGCCTACTACCACAAGGACGGCCCGGCCCGCGCCAAGTACATCGACAACTTCCTGGCCGGCCTGAACTGGAGCCGGATCAACGACCGGTTCAAGAAGTATTGTAAGTAGGTCGTCACACCTGCATTGACGCATACACCAACGGCCGCGCCGATGACCCTCGTCGGCGCGGCCGTTGGTGTTTCTGCGATCTCTGCTCTGGGCTTCGCGGTCTGCTTGTGGTACCCTCGCCCCCGGGTACCATCTGGGTGGGGGAGAGGGGCGGGTGAGGGGAGGCATGATCGCGAAGGCGAGAGTTGGATCGAGCGGTCAGGTGATGATTCCACGAAGTGTGCGTGAACACCTGAAGGTGGATACCGGATCGGTGCTGATCTTCGAGTTGGTCGGAGATCGCGTCGTGGTCCGGCCAGCCAGGACGCTCCACGAATTGGCAGGCGTGCTGAAGGGTCGGGGACCGAAGAGGAGGGATTTCCACGGCATGCGGAGGGCCGCCGAAGCCCATGTCGTCCGCCGCATAACCGGTCGTGGCTAGGGTCCTACGCACCGCGGAGGACGCGGAAGCGTCGTGCAGAAGGATAGATGTAATTGGTTCAAAAGCAACTTTCTCCTGTGAGGACCCGGGCGCTTCTGCGGCGTGCCGGTAGCCCATGCGCGCCGGAGCTCACGGATTGCTCCATCC
>JACPAT010000100.1 GCA_016180655.1 Candidatus Methylomirabilota bacterium
CCTTGGCGCACCAATCCGCCGGAGGCGGATGCCGTTGGTACCGGCGGTTCAATCGGAACTTTTCTCGGGGGCGCCTGTCTTACCCTCCAAACGAACGATCCGGCGGCCGCCGGGGCCGTCAAGGAGGGAGACAGATGCGAAAGATAAAGTTGTTCAGCCTGGTAATGTCAGTGGGATTGGCTGCGGGCTTCCTGTGCATGGGTGCGGTCCCGGCCGCGGCCGGAGTGAGCCGCGCCGCGGTGACGCAGGAGCACCAGAAGGAAGTCGCCATCACCATCTACAACGGGAACCTGGGCCTGGTGAAGGACATCCGGGACCTCGTCCTCGGTCCCGGGACCCACGAGGTGAAGTTCATGGACGTGGCGGCCCAGATTGATCCCACCACGGTCCACCTGAAGTCCCTGACCGATGCGGCCGGCGTGCGCATCCTCGAGCAGAATTACGAGTACGACCTCCTGAACCCGCAGAAGCTCCTGGACAAGTTCGTGGGCAAGACGGTGAAGCTGATGGTCGGGGACGGGAGCCTGATTGACGCCGTCCTGCTCAGCAACAACAACGGGCCCATCTACAAGATCAACGGCCAGATCCACCTGGGACACCATGGCCGCGTGATCCTCCCCGACCTGCCGGATAACCTGATCCCCAAGCCCACGCTGGTCTGGTTGCTCCACAACCGGACCGGGCGGCCGCAACGCGTGGAGGCCTCGTACCTGACGGGCGGCATCACCTGGAAGGCCGACTACGTGGTGGTCCTGAACGGGAGGGACAACGGCGGCGATCTCTCGGGGTGGGTGACCATTGATAACAAGAGCGGCGCCACCTATCCCGAGGCCGCCCTGAAGCTCGTCGCCGGCGACGTCCATCGCGCTGCCGCGCGACGGGAGCTGAGGGACGCGCTGGAGGTCGCCAGCAAGGTCGGGGCGGCCGAGGCCCCGCGGCAGTTCCAGCAGGAATCCTTCTTCGAGTACCATCTCTATTCTCTGGATGGCCGCACCACCATCAAGCAGAACCAGACCAAGCAGATCAGCCTGCTGGACGTGGCCGAGATCCCCATCAAGAAGGAGCTCCGGTTCTACGGCGCCAGCCAGTATTACCGGGGCCAGTTGGGCACGCCCATCTCGAACCAGAAGGTAAGCGTGTTCCTGGAGATCGCCAACAAGGAGCAGTACCGGCTGGGCATGCCCCTGCCCAAGGGGACCGTCCGGGTCTACAAGGCCGCCTCCGACCGGAGCCTCCAGTTCATTGGCGAGGACGTGATTGACCACACGCCCAAGGACGAGAAGGTGAAGATCAAGATGGGCGAGGCCTTCGACGTGGTGGGGGAGCGCACCCAGCGGGACTGGCGCAAGATCGCCCCGGGCCTCTACGAGACCGAGTGGGACGTCCAGGTCCGGAACCACAAGAAGGAAGACGTGCAGGTGACGATCATCGAGCCAGTCCCGGGCGACTGGGACGTGATCAAGACCAGCCACCCCTACGAGAAGGTCGAGGCCCACACCCTCCAGTACACGATCAAGGTGCCCAAGGACGGCAAGACCACCGTGACCTATCGGGTTCGGATGCGGTGGTAGGCAGTGCCAGCAGGAGCGCTAACGGCCCGGGCCAGCCGGCTCGGGCCGTTTTCACCTTCCAGGTACGCGCTCGAAACAACCGTCATGCCGGTCGGGTCCTAACTTCCACCCCTCCCGCGCGGCCGATGATCACCTGGTGGGCGATGCCCAGGAAGAGGCCCGTCTCGACCACGCCGGCCCGGCTGCGCAATTGCGCCTGCAATCCCGTCGGATCCGGGATCCCATCGAACCGGCAGTGCAGGATGTAGTTCCCCTCGTCCGTGACGAAGGGGCGACCGTCAGCGTTGGTCCGCAACTCCGGCTTTCCCCCCAGCGATTCCACGAACGAGATGTGGGTCCGCCAGCCGAAGGGGATGACCTCCACCGGAAGCGGTGCCTTGCTCCCCAGGCGATCCACCAGCTTCGATTCGTCCACCAGGATCACGACCAGCTTGGAGGTGACCGCCACGATCTTCTCCCAGAGGAGGGCGCCGCCCAGACCCTTGATGAGATTCAGGTTCGGGTCCACCTCGTCGGCCCCATCCAGATCGAGGTCCAGGACGGGATGCTCGTCCAGCGTCGTGAGGGGCACGCCCGATTCCCGGGCCACGGCGGCGATGGCGCTGGAGGACGGCACCCCGGCGACGTTGCGCAGGCTCCCCTCGCGGAGCCGCCGGCCGATCGCCTGGACCACCAGCGTGGCCGTCGTCCCGCTCCCCAGGCCCAGCACCATCCCGGATTCCACCAGGCTCGCCCCGCGCTCCGCCGCCATCTCTTTCGGATTCATGATTCCGTTCCTTTCCTCTCTATCCGAATGAATCTGCGCAATCTGTCCCGCTGAGCGGGATCTCGCCCGGACGAGGCATATGCACTCTGGGCGTATCAACTCAGGGCTCGACGTAATCTGCGAAATCTGCGTAATCTGTGGTTAAAATGAGTCCTGCCTTTCCCCGTCTGCGGTTTACTTCGTCTCTCTCACCGCCTCCAGCACCCGCCGCAATCCTGCCTCGATGCCGCCTGAGACGTGAATCCGCAGGGCTCGGCGCCCTCGTTTCTGGAGCGACTCAAGATCCCCCAGGGCCTGGGCCGCCTTCATCACGCCAAAGCTGTACGGCTCGCCCGGGATGGGCAGGTCCACCGGGTCGTCCGCCGTGAACTGGAGGAAGACCCCGTTATCGCCCCCGCCCTTGTGGAGTTGCCCGGTCGAGTGCAGGAAGCGCGGCCCGTATCCCAGGGTGGTCGCCACCCGGAACCGATCCCGGATGTGGGTCCGGACCGCCGCCAGGGCCTCCGCGTGTTCGGGCGTCGCCTGGAGGTAGGCGGTCAGCGCGACGTAGTCGTGCGGCCGGATCCGCAAGAGGTGCGCCCTCAGGGCATCCCCGAGCGTCTTCGCGCCCTTGAGCGCTTCGGCGGCTCCCGCATCCCCATACATTCGGATCGATCCCTCGCTGAAGATCGGCTCCCCCTCGGGGAGCCGAGCCTTCGCCTTGAACTCCGCCAGCAGCTGTTTGGTGTTGTCCTTGCTCTCCTGGACGTTCGGCTGGTCGAAGGGATTGACGCCGAGCACCGCGCCGGCCACTGCGGTGGCGAACTCCCAGCGGAAGAACTCGGCGCCGACGTCGAACAGGTCCCGCAGGCCGATCGTCACCACCGGATGCCCCGCCCGGTCCAGTGCGTTCACCTTCTCGTCGAGTTCCCGGTCCTGCGAATCGTGGAGCCTGAGATACACGAAGAGCCGATCGTCCGCGTACGCGCCGGGATTCCCCAGCGCCTCTCCCTCCACCGGCAGGATTCCCGTCCCATCCTTCCCGGTGCTCTCCGCGATGAGCTGCTCCACCCAGTAACCGAACGCCGCGATCTCCGGCGAGCAGAGAAACGTCAGCTTGTCCCGGCCCGCCTTCGCCAGGCCGCCCAGGATCGCGCCCAGCCACGCGCCCGGGTTCTCCCGGGCAGGCCCGCCGGCACGGCAGGCATGCGCCATCCGCTCGGCCCGCTCCAGGAGGCGCAGCACGTCCAGGCCCATCAGCGTTGCCGGCACCATCCCGAAGAACGAGAGGGCCGAGTAGCGGCCGCCGATGTCGGATGGATTGAGGAAGACGCGGCGGAACTTCGCCTCGGCGCCGGTCCGCCCCAACGCGGTCCCGGCGTCAGTGATGGCGATGAACTGCTCGCCGGCCCGCTCACCCTTGACCGCGCGGACCTTGGCGAAGAAGTACTGGGAGAAGGCCGTGATTTCCGGCGTCGTTCCCGACTTGCTGGCCACGATGAAGAGCGTCCGCGGCAGGACCACGGACCGCTCGAATGCCTGCACGCTGGCCGGATCCGTCGTGTCCAGGACCGCCAGCGCGGGAAACCCGGCCGCCCCGCCGAACGTCAGGCGCAGGACGTCGGGACACAGGCTGCTCCCGCCCATGCCCAGGAGTAGGACGTGGGTAACGCCAGCCTGCCCGACCTCGACCGCGAACCCGGCGAGATTCGCCGCATGCTGCCGGATCGTGGTCATGACCGTCAGCCAGCCCAGGCTGTTCCGGATGATCTTCTGGTGGTCTGGGTCCGCCTTCCAGAGCGTGGAGTCCCTGGCCCAGATCCTGGCCGCCGCGTCTCGTTGCGCCAGGTCGGCAAGCGTGGCCTCCACTCCAGAGATATATGGACCCAGCCCACCCACCTGACAGCCCTGCAGATTCATACTCGCCATATTGTACCTTGACTTTTCGAGAGTACGGCTGTCCCGATCTCAAGATCCGCTGGCCATCGCCCCCGAAGGATCGGGGGGTGTTCGAGTGTTCGGGGCACCCAGCGCACATCGCCGGGGGACCCGCGCGGTGCGCTGGGTCCCGGTGGTTCGGTGGTTCGAGGAACACCCGAACATCCGAATCCGCCAAAGGCGGAAACAGCCGAACACTCTTGAACTGCTTCTACTGCCCCAGAACTGCCAAGGCTCGTGCAGCCACGTTCTCGGGCGTGAAGCCGAACTTCTCGAAGTTGGCCTTCCCCGGCGCCGAAGCGCCGAAGCGGGTCATGCCCACGATCTCCCCGCTCGTTCCCACGTACTTGTACCAGCCCAGAGGACTCCCCGCCTCCACCGCGACTCGTGCCGTGATCGCGGGCGGCAGGACGCTCACACGGTACTCCGGTGGCTGTCGCTCGAAGATCTCCCACGACGGCATGCTGACCACGCGGGCGGCCACGCCCTTCTCCGCCAGAAGCTTCTGCGCGCCCACTGCCACCGACACCTCCGAGCCGGTGGCGATCAGGATCACCTGAGGCTTGCCTGTTGGCGGATCCGACAGGACATAGGCGCCACGCTCCACGCCGCCTCCCGCCTGCATCCCGGACCGGTCCAGGATCGGCAGGTTCTGCCGGGTCAGGACCAGGCAGGTCGGGCCCTGCTCTGCGAGGGCCGCGCGCCAGGCCTCGACCGTCTCGGTCGCGTCCGCCGGCCGGATCACCGTGAGACCGGGAATCGCCCGCAGGGCCATCAGGTGCTCGATGGGCTGGTGCGTCGGCCCATCCTCGCCCAGGCCGATGCTGTCGTGGGTGAAGATGAAGACCACCGGGATCCCCATCAACGCCGCCAGGCGCACGGCCGGCCGCATGTAGTCGGAGAAGATCAGGAACGTCGCCGTGAACGGCCGGACCCCTCCGTGCAGCGCCATGCCGTTACTGATGGAGCCCATGGCATGCTCGCGGACACCGAACCGCAGGTTGCGTCCCCCGTACGACCCTGCCTGAAATTCCCCGTACTCCTTGATGTAGGTGTTGGTGGACGGCGCCAGGTCGGCCGATCCGCCCATCAGATTCGGTATCCGGGAGAAGAGGACCTGCAGGACCTTGCCCGAGGCCGCCCGCGTCGCCATGGCCGGATCGCCCGGTGCGAAGGCGGGGAGATCGGCGTCCCAGCCCTCCGGCAGCTTCCCATCCATGAGCTGGTCCCAGCGCGCCGCCTCCTGGGGAAACGCGGCCGCGTAGGCACGCATGCGCTGGCGCCACTCCGCCTCCCATGCGCGCCCCCGATCCAGGGCCTTGCGGAATTCCTGCCGCGCCTCCTCCGGGATGAGAAACGCCGGCTCCGAGGGCCACCCGAGCTTCTGCTTGGTGAGCTTCACCTCGTCCTCGCCCAGCGGCTCACCGTGGGCCTTGTGGGAGTCCTGCTTGTTCGGGCTGCCGTACCCGATGTGGGTCCGGGCGAGGATGAGGGAGGGGCGGGACGTCTCCGCGCGGGCGGCCCGGATGGCCGCGTCTACCGCGGCCGGGTCGTTGCCGTCAGGCAGCCGCTGCACGTGCCACCCGTAGGCCTCGAACCGGCGGCCGACGTCCTCTGTGAATGCCAGCTCCGTGCCTCCCTCGATGGAGATACGGTTGTCATCGTACAGGTAGATCAGCTTGCCGAGCTTCAGGTGTCCCGCCAGGGACGCCGCCTCGGACGCCACGCCCTCCATCAGGTCCCCGTCGCTCACGATGGCGTAGGTGTAATGATCCACGACGGTGTGTCCCGGCCGGTTGAACTGCGCGGCCAGCCAGCGTTCGGCGATGGCCATCCCGATCCCGTTTCCCACGCCCTGTCCCAGCGGGCCCGTGCTGGTCTCCACGCCGGGAGTGTGACCGTATTCGGGGTGGCCAGGTGTCTTGCTCTCCCACTGGCGGAAGCTTTTGATATCCTCCAGGCTCAGGTCGTAACCGGTCAGGTGCAGAAGGGCGTACTGAAGCATGCAGCCGTGGCCGGCCGACAGGACGAAGCGGTCGCGGTCGGGCCACTTGGGGTTGGCCGGGTTGTGTTTCAGGAAACGGGCCCACAGCACGTAGGCCATGGCCGCCGCCCCCATGGGCATGCCCGGATGGCCCGACTTCGCCTTCTGAACGGCGTCGGCCGCCAGCATCCGGATGGTGTTGATGCAGAGCTGATCCAGTT
>JACPAT010000030.1 GCA_016180655.1 Candidatus Methylomirabilota bacterium
CAGGATCCCGATGATCGCCACGACGATCAGGAGTTCGATCAGGGTGAAGCCTTTGGCCTTCTTGCGGAGCAGCAACGTTCGCATCGGGGTGCCTCCTTTCTGAGATGAATCTGTGTGTCTTTTATCCCATCCTATACGCCTCCAGGCTTGGACCCCCGCCTGGACAAGCCGACGCCGAATGCAGCGGACATGCCAGCGACGCGGCTGCCAATGTCAGCTTTTTCTGACGTGGAGGCGAGTCTTGAAAAATCAAGCGGTTACGTCAACGACCTTCCGTCCCATGTGCCGAATCTCCCCCGCAGAAGTATCCTTCGAATCGATTTCCGAGTGAAAAACTTTTTCCCTCTGGTGACACTCTTCGCCAGTTTCATGGCCGACACGATTCCGGCCCGAGGATTGGAGCGAATGCGATGAGCCACCCCTCCGCCCCGAACCGGAAATCCGTCTGGGCACACCTGGCGATCACCTGTCCGCGGGGCGTCTCCAGCTTCACCTCGTAGCGGAGCGTCACCTGACGTTCGCCTCCGTGGAGAGAAGCGATCCCAGTGACGCGCGCCCAGTGGGGCTGGCCCCCCATACCCCACCAACTGTCGCCATCCCCTGGTGGCGAGCGACGCAACTCGGGAACCAGGTATCGCATAGCGGCAGGCCAGCCGCCCTCGGCCAGGGCCGGCCAGAAGCTCTCGGCCGTCGCCTCGGGCGAGGTCTGGCCGCGAGGGCCCTGCGTGGCGCAGATCCCGCGCGGGTCGGGCTGCGCAAGGTGCTCTGCCCGGTCGGCCATCAGCTGCTCCTGTGGCCGGTCGCCGGACTCCGCGTGCCAGCGGGCGGCGATCCGGCTCAGGTGCGCCAACAGGTACCGATCCCCCGGGGCCAGGCAGCGGGCCTCTTCCGACAGGACCCGCTCGGGGCTGAAGATTTCCACCGCCTGCTCGTATGACCAGCGGGCCTCCGCCGCTCTGCCCGCCCGATCCGCCGCCTCCACCAGCCCGGCGTAGAATCGAAGCTGGGAAAACGGGGCCCGATCCACCGCGCTCCGGAAGCGCGCCTCGGCCACGTCCCAGCGTCCGGCGGCGGCAGCCATCTCGCCGGCCAGATGCAGGCTGTTCGGATCCGAGGGGGCGATGCGTACCGCCCGTTCGGCGATCGCGACGGCGCCTTGCAGGTCGCGGGAGAGGAGCCGGACCCTGGCCAACCACTGGTGAGCGGAGAAACCGAGTGGATTCAATCGAAGCGCCCGGGTCAGCTCTCGCTCGGCGGACGCGGTGTCGCCCACCGAGAGGGCGAGGCGCCCCCAGGTGACGAGAGTGGTCGCGTAATACCGGGAGAGGGCCAGGCCGCTGGCAGCGACCAGGAGCAGGATCAGGCACGCCCGCCACGCGCGCGCACGAGGAGCATGCCCGGAACGCTTTCCCCGGAGGTGCGCATTGGCCAGACCGAGGAGCGTCGCAGCCACCAGGGCGACGGCGGGGAAACTCCAGTCCAGATCCACCAGGCTGTGGATCGCAAAGGCCACCAGGACGGCCAGCAGCGCCGCCAGGCGGCGCCGGAGGGGATCATCCTCCGACGACCGCGTGATGACGGAACCCAGCCGTCCCAGGAAACCGCCGAGCGTGACCACCGCCAAGAGCCCGGCCGGGAGCCCATACTCGGCCGCCAGTTCCAGGTACAGGTTGTGGGGGTTCTCCCCGCTCACGTAGGGAATGCGTTGATACTGGTTGAGGGCCACCGGGAATGCCCCGGGCCCGACGCCCCACCAGGGATGCTGGCGGACCATGGTCCACGTCCAGCGGAGGATCTGCCATCGCCAGCGCAGCGAGGAATGCCCCGAGCCGCTGCCGTCCAGGCCGAAGCGATCCGGAAGGACTCCGCTCCCCGGACCGGACGCGGACAGCATCACCAGGGCCGCCAGCACGCCGATCCCTGCCAGAGCGAACCAGTGGCGCCGTGCCCACCAGACTTGGCGACGGCTGAGGGCCCACAGGCCGATGGTCACCCCGGCTGCGAGCACGGCGCCCCGTGACCGGGTGAGAAAAAGGCCCAGCATTGCCACGGCGCCGGCAAGCATGGCCGCGCCCCGGACCAGCGGACCGCGATGCATCTGTGCCGCTGCCAGGGCCGCCCCTCCCGTCAGGAGCAGGAAGCCGGCCATGGCGTTCGGGTAGCCGAAGGGGCCCGTGAGGTACCGGGCGTACAGCCCCACCTCGCTTCCCTGATGAAGCCGGAGCATCCCGGCGCCCGCCACCAGGAGGCCGGAGGCAAGAATCGCGGTGAGCAGCGCGGCCTCCCCCCACGGCAACTCCCGCGCGCCGTGCGCCGCCAGCGTTCCCGCCAGCAGATAGGCGGAGAGCAGCAGCAGGCTCTGGACGGTTCGGTCCGGATAGATCGTCTGGAGCGCCGATCCAGCACCCAGGAGCCCGGCGAGCAGCAGGAGCGGGGACAGCTGCAGGAGGGGTCCCGATCCCCGCGGGAACAGCCCGGCGGCTGCCGCCAGGACAAGGATGAGCACGAGGCTCACCAACCCGACGGGGCTGCGGCCGCCGCTGGCCCAGGGCAGGCCGATGAGGAGGCCGCACAGGAGGAGGATGGACAGGGGCAGGAACCGGGGGGTGTCAGGAGTCGGCATGGTCCCGGTCGCGGATCTGCCGGTCCAGGCCGTATTTCTTCGCCCGATAACGGAAGGAGCGGAAGTTGATCCCCAGCAGTTGGGCCGCCCTGGTCTGGATCCCCCCGGCCTTCTCCAGCGCATCCTTCATCAGGGCCTTCTCCAGGTCGGCCACGACCTGCTCCAGGTCCAGGCCTTCAGGCGGAACCTCCCAGCGGGGGCGCGGGGGCACGGGCGCAGGCTGGCAGATGCTGGGTGGGAGGTTCTCCACCTGCACCTCATCGGTCGTGGCCAAGGCCACGGCGCGTTCGATGGCGTTCTCCAGCTCTCGCACGTTCCCGGGCCAGGAATACGCCATGAGGACCTGCACGGCTTCCGGCGATATCTCCATCGCCGATCGCCCGGCCTTGGCCGCGTAGAACCCCAGGAAATTTGTCGCCAGGACCAGGATGTCCTCCCGACGCTCTCGCAGCGGCGGGAGCTCCACGGGGATGACGTTCAACCGGTAGTAGAGATCTTCTCGGAAGCTCCCCTGCTGGATGAGCTGCGTCAGGTCCTTGTTGGTGGCCGCCATCATGCGGACATCCACCTCCATGTCCTCGGTGCCCCCCACGCGGCGGAAGATGTGGTCCTGGAGGAAGCGCAAGAGCTTCACCTGCAGCATCGGGCTCATCTCTGCAATCTCGTCCAGGAAGACGGTGCCGCCCCGGGCCACCTCCAGCAAGCCCGCCTTGTTCGCGGTGGCCCCCGTGAACGAGCCCTTGACGTGGCCGAACAGCTCGCTCTCCAAGAGTTCCTCCGGGATAGCCCCGCAGTTGATGGCCATGAAGGGCTTCCCGGCCCGAGGCGAGTTGCCATGGATGGTCCGCGCCACCAACTCCTTCCCCGTGCCGCTCTCGCCCGTGATCATGATCGTCGAATCCACGACCGCCACGCGGCTGATGAGCTTGTAGAGCTCCACCATCTTCGGGCTTTTCCCAATGATCCCTCGAAGGCCTGCCTCCTCCAGCCGGGGCGGGGCCGTCGGCTCGACTTGCGGGCGCCGCTCGACCCGGGCCAGCGCCCGCTGGATGACGAGCCGGATCTCGTCCACCTTGAACGGCTTCGTGATGTAGTCGAAGGCCCCCTGTTTCATCGCCTGGATGGCCGAGTCCGAGGAGGCATAGGCGGTCACCATGATCACCGGCGTGTCCAGGCCGTGCTCGCGCAACCCGGCCAGGAGCCCCACCCCATCCCGCCGCGGCATCTTGATGTCCGAGATGACCAGATCCAGCTCGCGGCCGGTGGCCAGGGCCAGCCCGTCCTCGCCGTCCGCGGCCGTGGTGACCTGGTGACCATCCTTCTCCAGCAGGATGCGGAGGAACTCCCGCATGGCCTCCTCATCGTCCACCACGAGGATCCGGCTCACGCTGCACCTCGGCCAAAAGGCAATGACCAATGACCAATGACCAATGACCAACTCCTGATGAAGCCGCCGGGTTCACCCCGGCGGAGAATCAGCCCGCGCCGCCCGAACCCCCGGCTTCATCCCGGGGGCCAGTGACTGAGCTCCATGGCTACTTCCTGCTCTCCGCGCCGACCGTCACCGGCGCGCGGTGCAGCCAGATGCGGAAGGTGGTCCCGGTCCCCGGGCGGCTCTCCACCCCGATGCGGCCGTCCATGCTCTCGAGGAGCTTGCGCGCAATGGAGAGCCCCAGGCCGGTTCCCGAGGGTCGGGTCGTGTAGAACGGGTCGAAGATCCGTTCCAGCTCCTGCGGCGGGATTCCGCGACCCGTGTCGTGGAACACGATCTCCACCCACTCACCGCCTGTCGGCGGTGTCGAGTAGTCAAGTGGTCGAGTAGTCAAATGGTCTTCTCGGCTCGAATCACCAGCTCTTCCGAATTGACCAATTGACGAATTGACCAATTGGCCATCCCCCTCGGACGGCGATGTCAATTGGTCCATTGGTCGAGTAGTCAACTGGTCACTCTGCTTCGGAGCCTCGCCTTTCCCGAATTGACCAATTGACGAGCTGACCGATTGACTCCCGTGCGGCGCAGGCCGCAGGGCAATGGTGAGGGTTCCCCCTTCGGACATGGCCTGCATCGCGTTGAGGCAGAGGTTCCACACGACCTGCCGGAGCTGATCCAGGTCGGCCAGGACATGCAGGTCCGGCTCCTCTTCCGTCAGGACCCAGGTCATCTCCGGATGGCGCTCACTGCTCTTGGCGAGGAGGTGCAGCGTCTCGTCCAGCAGCGGGCGAAGCGGGCACGGGCGGAACAGCAGCGGTTGGGGCTTGGCAAAATCCAGGAACTGGCCGGTGATCAGCTTCAGGCGACTCGCCTCGCGCAGGATGATGTCCAGGAGCTGCCGCTGCGGTCCCGCGGGGGCAAGATCCTCGCGCAGGACCTCCACCGATCCGCTGATCGCCGCCAGGGGATTGCGCACCTCGTGGGCGATGTTGGCCGCAAGCTGTCCCAGGGCGGCCAGGCGGTCTGCGCGGCGGAGGTGCTCTTCCACCCGCTTGCGCTCCGTGAGGTCCTGGAAGATGGCCACCAGGCCCACCGGCTCTCCCTCGGCCGCCCGCAGGGGAGAGCAGGCGATCCCGAGGGGGATCGGCCGGCCATCCCGTCGCTGGAGATACAGTTCCGTTGCCGGGGTCGCCAGGGGCGCCTCGGGCTGGGCGAAGAACTCGGCCAGGGCGGGGCAGGCCCCGAAGGGCGTCTCTTGCCAGGGTCGGTCCCGCAGGGCCTCGAAGTCGTAGCCGGTGATCTGTTCTGCGGCCGCATTGAAGGAGATGACCCGCCCTGCCAGGTCCAGGGTCAGGATCCCGCTGGGGATGTTGGCGACGATGGCCCAGTGCAGCGTCTGGAGGTTCCGGAGATCCAGTCCCCGCCGCTCCAGCTCCTGCCCGGCCTGCCTGAGGCGCTCCACCAGGTGGCTGCTGAGGATGGCCACGGCCAGGAAGGCGACCGCGTGGATCAGCACCTGGTAGACCGCGTATCCCGCGGGGCGGAGGGGGGCGAGGCCGCCCGCGAACTCCGCGGGGGGGAGGAGCCGCGTCCATTCCGCCGCCACCAGGATGCCGTACAGCCCGCCGCTGAGGATCGCCACCAGGAGGCTCCCCCGGCGCTCCAGCACGTTGGCGGCCCCGAAGATGACGAAGATGTACATGAAGGGGAAGGCAGAATCCAGGCCGCCGGTGAAGTGGACCAGCAGGCTCACCAGCCCCAGGTCCAAGCCCAATTGCACCAGCCCCTGGAACAGGAGATGCCGCTGGCTGCGGAGGGCCAGGGCGTAGACTAGGGAGAGGCCGAAGGTCAGGCCCAGCAGACCGTACAGCGGGGGGGTGGGAAAGGGCAGGCGCTCGTGCAGGTCCAGGGCGAAGGCCGAGCCCAGGAGGGCCGAGGCCAGGAGCAGCCGGATGCCCGTGAGCCACTTCAGCTTCTGGAGCATCCCGGGCGTCGCCCCGGCCGGGCGACGCGGCGCTTTCTCCCCGGGCACCGTCACCTCCAGAAAGGAAAATGGGGGCCGCAGGCGCGGCCCCCACCTTTCCCGGGCCCTGTGTCGCCTACTTCCCCACGACCGAGACGAGCTTGAAGATGGGCAGGTACATGGCGATGACCACGCCCCCGATGATCACCCCCAGGAACACCATGAGCATGGGTTCCAGGAGCGAGGTCAGGTTGCCCACCGCCGTGTCGACCTCCTCGTCGTAGAAGTCGGCGATCTTGCCCAGCATGGCGTCCAGGGCGCCGGTCTGCTCGCCCACGGCGATCATCTGGACCACCATGGGCGGGAACACGCCGGAATCCTTCAGGGGCTCGGCGATGGTCTTGCCCTCGGAGATGGAGGACCGGGTCTTCAGGATCGCCGCCTCCACCACCTTGTTGCCCGCGGTGCGGGCGGTGATGTCCAGCCCGTCCAGGATGGCCACGCCGCTGCTGATCAGGGTCCCCAGGGTGCGCGTGAACTTGGCCACCGACACCTTCCGGATCAGGAGGCCGAAGACCGGGGCCTTGAGGAGGAGAGAGTCAATGGCCCACTTCCCGCCGCTGGTCCCGTACCACCACTTCAGGCCGACGATGCCGCCCACGATGGCCCCGATGCCCACCAGGAAGTACTGCCGGACGATCCGGGACATCTCCAGCACGATCTGGGTGGGCAGGGGCAGCGTGGCCCCGAAGCCCTCGAACATGGACTTGAAGGTCGGGATCACGAAGACCAGCAGGAAGATCACCACCACCATCGGGTAGATCATGGCCGACTTGACCTTCTTCTTCAGGCCCATGGCCTTTTCCATGTACTGCGCCAGGCGGTTCAGGATCGTGTCCAGGATCCCGCCCGCCTCCCCCGCCTCCACCATGTTGGCGTACAGGGACGTAAAGACCTTCGGATGCAGCTTGAGCGCGGCGGCGAAGGTCAAGCCCCCCTCCACCGACTGCCGGATCTCCGTGAGCGCCTTCTTGAAGACCTTGTTCTCCTGCTGGGAGGCCAGGATCTCCAGGCACTGCACCAGCGGCAGCCCCGCGTCGATCATGGTGGCGAACTGCCGGGTGAAAACCACGATTTCCTTCTCGCCCACGCCACCCCCGAAGCCGGGGATGGTGATGTCCCGGGGCTTGGGCCGCACCGATGTGGCGATGATCTGTTGGGAGCGCAGCTTGGCCACCACGGCCTCGCGGTTGCCCGCGTCCATCTCGCCCGTGATGGTCTGCCCGCTGCGAGTGCGTCCGGTGTACACGAAGACCGGCATGCGCTCTCCTTCCATTATCGCGCCGGGTCACCAGACCCACGGCGCGTGGCCTTTCTCACCGGTTCGCCCCGACGTCGGGGCGAACGGCGACTGGCCGTTAGCGTCGCGCCGCCAGGTTCGCCCCCGCGTGTGGAGACTGGCCGCTCTGGGCCCGCTGGATCATCTGCTGCAGCTCGTCGAGCTGCGTGGAAGCCCCCAGCGCCTGCTCCATGGTGATATTCCGCCGGAGGTAGTGCTGGAGCAGCGATTCGTTCATGGTCTGCATGCCGGACTTCTCCTTGCCGGTCTGCATCGTGCTGTAGATCTGGTGCAGCTTGTCCTCGCGGATCAGGTTCCGGATGGCGGCGTTGGGCACCATGATCTCCAGGACCAGGACGCGGCCCTGCCCGTTGGCCCGGCGCAGCAGCATCTGGCACAGCACCCCCTCCAGCACGAAGGAGAGCTGCGCCCGGATCTGGGCCTGCTGGTGGGGGGGGAAGACGTCAATGATGCGGTTGATGGTCTGCACGGCCGAATTCGTGTGGAGCGTGCCGAAGGTCAGGTGGCCGGTCTCGGCGGTGGTCAGGGCGGCCTCGATGGTCTCCAGGTCCCGCATCTCGCCGATCAACACCTTGTCCGGGTCCTGCCGGAGGACCGACTTCAGCGCCGCCTTGAAGGAGTAGGTATCGGCGTGCAGCTCGCGCTGGTTCACCACGCACTTCTTGTGCAGGTGCACATACTCGATGGGATCCTCGATGGTGACGATGTGCTCCGCCTTCTCGCGGTTGATCTTGTCGATCATGGTGGCCAGGGTCGTGGATTTGCCCGAGCCCGTGGGGCCCGTCACCAGGATGAGCCCCTTGGGCCGTTCGCACAGGTCCGCCACCACCTTGGGCAGCCCCAGCTCGTCGAAGTTGAGGATCTTGAAGGGGATCGTCCGGATGGCGACGGCGACAGCCCCCCGCTGCACGAAGATGTTGGCCCGGAAGCGGCTGAGCCCCTTCACGCCGAAGGAGAGATCCAGCTCCTTCTGCTCCTCGAACTTCTGCTTCTGCGCGTCGGTGAGGATGCTGTAGGCCATGGCCTTGGTCTCGGCCGGGGCGAGGGGCTGCGAGCCCACGGGCGTCAGGTGGCCGTGCAGGCGGATCATGGGGGGGATGCCGGTGGTGATGTGGAGGTCCGACGCCCCCTTGTCGATCATCTCCTTCAGCAGCTCGTGCAGATTCGGCATGCCGTGGATCTCCCGCAACGGGGTCTCGGGCTAGTGGCCCGTGGTCACTCGCAAGATCTCCTCGAGGGTGGTCACGCCTTCGCGGATCTTCCCCAATCCTGCCTCCCGCAGGGTCTTCATGCCGTTTTTCCGCCCCAGCTCGCGCAGCTCGATGACCGAGGCCCCCTGGAGGATGGCCTCCTTGATGTTGTCCCGGATGAGCATGACCTCGTACAGGGCCACGCGGCCCTTGTAGCCGGTCTCGCTGCATGCCATACAGCCCTTGCCCTTCATCGGGATGAGGGTGGCGGCCTCCTCGGGGCTGAACCCGATGTTCACCAGGGCCTGTGCGGGGAGCGGCGTGGGCTCCTTGCACTGCTGGCACACGCGGCGCGCCAGGCGCTGGGCCAGGATCACGTTGGTCGAGGCGGACACCAGGAACGGCTCCACCCCCATGTTCAACAGGCGGCTGATGGTGCTGGGGGCGTCGTTGGTGTGAAGCGTGGACAGCACCAGGTGTCCCGTGAGGGCGGCCTTGATGGCGATCTCGGCCGTCTCGTAGTCGCGGATCTCCCCCACCATGATGATGTCCGGGTCCTGCCGCAGGAAGGATCGCAGGGCCGCGGCGAAGTTCAGCCCGATCTCCGCCTTCATCTGGACCTGGTTGATCCCGGGGAGGTTGAACTCCACCGGGTCCTCGGCGGTCATGATGTTGGTCTCGGTGGTGTTCAGGCGGTTCAGGGCGGAGTAGAGGGTGGTCGTCTTCCCCGATCCGGTCGGCCCCGTGACCAGGACCATGCCGTAGGGCAAGAGGAGCCCGCTCTCGAAGTCCGTCAGGGCCTGGGAGTCGAACCCCAGCTTGGTCATGTCCAGCTGGAGGTTCCCCTTGTCCAGCAGCCGCAGGACCACCTTCTCGCCGAAGAGGGTGGGCAGGGTGGAGACCCGGTAGTCCATCTCCTTGCCCCCCATCTTGATCTTGATGCGACCGTCCTGGGGCAGCCGCCGCTCCGCGATGTCGAGCTGCGCCATGATCTTGACGCGGGAGGTGATGGCGGCCTTGAGCCGGGTGGGGGGCTGCATGACCTCGTACAGGACGCCGTCAATGCGGTACCGGACCCGGAAGGACTTCTCGTACGGCTCGATGTGAATGTCCGAGGCCCCCTTCTTGATGGCGTCGGTCAGGATCAGGTTCACCAGCTTGACGACGGGGGCGTCCTCGGCGGCCTGCCCCAGCTCGGCCGCGTTGATGCTGTCCTCGCTTTCCTTGAGGGCTTCGACGTCCTTGTCGTCGAAGTTCTTCATGATGTCCTCGACCATGCCGGCCGAGTCGTAGTGCTTGTTGATGGCGTTCTTGATGGAGGTCTCCGCCGCCACCACCGGCTCCACCTTGAAGCCGGTCATGAACTTGATGTCGTCAATGGCGAAGATGTTGCTGGGGTCCGCCATGGCGACGGTCAGGACGTTGCCGGTGCGGTTGATGGGGATCACCTGGTGCTTCTGGGCGATCTCCGAGGGGATCAGCTTGATGACGGTGGCGTCGATCTCGAAGTGGCCGAGGTTGATGGAGGGGACCCCGTACTGCCGGCTGAGGAAGGAGGTGATGTCGTCTTCGCTGATGAAGCCCAGCTTGACGAGGTTGGTCCCGATCCGGCCCCCGGAGGTCTCCTGCTGCTGCAGGGCCTTCGTGAGCTGTTCCTTGCTGATCAGAGTCGCCTTGACGAGCATGTCGCCGAGGCGCGCCGCTCCTACAGCCATCAGTTCCCTCGGGCCATCCTTCCGCCCACCATGCGCACGGGAGCCATCATGTTACTGGTCCACCCCTGCTTGTCAAGGAAAAACTCCCCCCCATCAGATCCCCGGGGCGTCCCGCATCGCCTGAACCGGCGCGGGTTTACCCGTCCACGGCTTGAATGCCAGCCCCCCCTGATGAAGCCGCATGCAGAAACGGTTGCCGGCGCGGCAGCCGCGGGCCCGCGCGGCCGGGAGGAGGGGCATCTCCGGCGGGCTGGTGATCAGGTCCCACACGACCATCGGAGTGGAAAGGCTGGCATACTCGAAGCGTTGTGGATCGCCGGGCTGCAGGCCCACCGAGGTCGTACCGACCAGGAGCCGGATTTCGGCCATCTCGGTGGTCCGCCAATCAGAATGCAAGGCCTGGGCCGTGATCTGGCACGCCGGAGATCGCGCCGCCATCGGATTGTCAGGCGATCCCCTCGGCGATGGCGTGCACCAGCGCCTGCCGGATGGCCTCCATGCGGTCCCCCTCCGCCACCTTGCTCCCGTCCTTCTCGGTCACATAGAAGACATCCACGGCCTGGTCCACCTCCGTGGCGATTTTCGCCAGGGCCACATCCAGATCCATGTCCGAGAGCGTGCTGCTGATCACGTAGAGCAGCCCCAGACGGTCCGGCGCCCGGACGTCGATCACCGTGTACCGGTCCGACACCAGGCTGTCGAACTCCACCCGGGTCTGCATCTCCCTCGCCCCGGGGCTGGGCTTGGCGAGCAGATCTCGCCGGCGCGCCTTGATCAGGTCGCGCACCGCGACCTGGTCCAGGATGACTCCCTTCAGGTCGCGGGCGAAGCGATGCCAGACGGTCTCATCCTCGAGGGCGGCGCCGCGGCCGTCGCTCACCTGGAAGGTGCGGATCATGACCCCGTCCGCCCGGCTGAAGAGCTGGGCCGTCAGGATATTGATCCCGTTCGCCGTCAGGGTCCCGACCACCTTGGCGAAGCGGCCCGGCGCGCCCGGCGCGCACACCGAGACCTCCGAGTAGCCCGCCATGGGGTAAGCGTCCCAGCGGATCGCCACCGGCTCGCCGCGACGCACCTGCTCGATGAGCTGGAGGTGCTGCGCCACCTTGGTGCTGGAGGTGGTGAGGACGTATCGGCTGGGCATGAGGGTGAGGTGCTGCCGCACCACCTCGGCCCCGAACTCTCCTCCCAGCTCCGCCACCAGGGCTGCCCGCTGGGTGGCCGCCTTGCGGTGCTCCTCCTCGCCCTCGGGGACGCCGCGCGTGAGGATGGTGTGGGTCTTGATGAACAGCTCCCACAGGAGGGTCCCCTTCCAGTCGGTCCAGACCTGGGGGCCCACGGCGTTGATGTCCAGGTAGGTGAGGAGGTAGAGCATCTTCAGGAGGTCCTCGTCGCCCACCAGACGCGCGAAGTCGATGATGAGGCGCTCGTCGTCCAGGTCCCGCCGTTCGGCGATGTGGGCCATGCTGAGGTGCTGGGCCACCAGGAACGTCACGCCCGCGATGTCGCTCTGCGCCAGGCCCATGCGGGTCAAGGCCGCCTCGGCGATGGCCACGCCGCGCTCCACGTGGCCGTGCCCCTCCCCCTTGCCGATGTCGTGGAAGAGGATCGCCTGTTTCAGCACCTCCGGCTTCTTCAGCTCGCCGGCGATCCGCCGGAACTCCTGGAGGCGGGGGTCGGTCGCCTCGGCGAGCGCTTCCAGGTAATCCAGCAGGACGAAGGTGTGCTCGTCCACCGTGTACCGGTGGTAGTAATCGAACTGGACCAGGCAGGCCACCCGGGCGAACTCCGGGAGGTAGGCGGACAGCACCCCCAGCTGGTGCATCTGGCGCAGGGTGTCCGCCACGCCGCGCGGAGCCTTGAGGATGGCCAGGAAGAATCCCAGGGCCCGGTTCGAGCGCCGGAAGTCGTCGTCGATCAACTCCAGGTTGCTCCGGACGGCCCCCTTGGCCTCGGGGCTCAGGTCGTAGCCCATCTCCTGGCAGTACCAGAAGATCTTGAGGAGCCGGATGGGGTCCTCCCGGAAGCAGTGGCGCTTCCCGGGCAGGATGTGGATCTGGCGGTTGAGCTCGGTGAACTCATCGCCGATGTCCCGGGCCCTCAACTTCTTCATCACGGCCTCCACATGGGAGCCGGGTCGGGCGACACAGCGCTCGATGAGGTGCCCCGAGAACTGGTGCAGCGCCCCGGCCCGGGTATAGTACTGTTGCATGAATCGCTCGACCCCGTAGGTCGCCTCGTCCCGGAATCCCAGGTTGGCCGCCACCGGGACCTGCAGGGAGAGGCTGAGCACGTCGCTCTTCCCCCCGTGCAGATAGTGCAGCTCGCTGCGCACGCGGAGGAGGAAATCCAGCGCCTGGAGGCACTGCGCCAGCTCCACGGGGGTGAGCAGGCCCAGCGCCGGCAGCGCCTTGAGGTTCTCCAGGCGATGCCGGGCGCGCGCCACCCAGAGCGCCGTGTGGAAATCCCGCAGCCCTCCCGGTCCCTCCTTGACGTTGGGCTCCTGCAGGTAGACGGAGCCCCCGTACTTGGTGTGCCGCTGGAGCTGTTCCCGCAGCTTGAGCTGGATGTACTGCTGGGCCCGCCGCCCCTGGAGGCTCCGCCACATCCGGTCCTGAAAACCGGTGAAGACGTCGGGGCGCCCGGCCAGGAAGCGCGCCTCCAGCATGGAGGTGCGGGCCGTGAGGTCGGCGTCCATCATCCGCATGGCGTCGTTCAGGGAGCGGCAGCTGTGGCCCACGCTGAAGCCCAGGTCCCACAGGAAGTACAGGACGTGATTCAGGGTCGCGGCCACGTACTCGTCCACGCGCCGGGGGTACAGGAACATCACGTCCACGTCGGAGCCTGGGTTCAGCTCCCGCCGCCCGTAGCCGCCCAGCGCCACCAGGGCGCAGCCTTCGCTCGGCTCCCGGAGTGCCGGCGGCACGACCCCGTCGGCCAGCCGGAAGAGCTGGCACACCACGGCGTCAACCAGGTCCGCGTGGCGGGCCACGACCTCGAGTCCGCTCGCCCCGCCTCGGTGCGCCGCCTCGATGCCTACCCGTTCCTCGGCGATGAACCGCTTCACCGCGGGCAGCAGTGCCGCGCGCAGCGCCTCCCCGTCCCCCGCCGGGGCCGCCGGGGCCAGCCCCTCCAGGAGTGCCTGGAAGCGAAGTGCCACCTCCGTCTCGGGCCCGTAGGAAATGGTCCTGGCCGGGCCCCGGGCCGGGGCGGGCACGCCCCAGCGGAAGAGACGGGACAGGGCACGGACGGGATCAGCCATGCGTCTCCCCGACGTGCGTGCGGGGCAGACGAGCCTGTCGATCCGTGGCGCACGCTCTCCACATGTCGTGACTATATCCAGCGGCCGTCCCGGGGTCAAGCCGGGCCGCCCTCGCGCCGGCGGATGAGAACCGGGACCCTCACGGGATCGTCTCCCCCCGCGGCGGTGAAGGGCTGGAGCGGCGGTGCCTGCATGGCCACCTCCAGCTCGTATGGGCCGGGCTCCCGCGGGGCCAGAATGATCCACAGGAGGTCGAGGACCTGGCCCGGGAACACGTCCTGCGGGAGGGGCGTGAAGTCTGTGGAGGCCGGCTGCCCGTCCCGAAGCCAGCGGGCCCCCACGGTGAACTTTCCGAGATAGGATTGCGGGGTGGCCAGCCAGAGGGCACCCTGCCCGGCCCCCCAGATGCGCCACTCGGATCCATGGTCCGGCAGGTCCGCCGACGCCCACCAGATGGTGAGGCCGCCCAGGCGGGCGAGGCGCCGGAGCGGCACGCCCCCGAAGGATCCGGCCGCACGTTCGCGCCAGACCCCGTCGCCCCGGTTGCGGAGGCGGACCGCGACCTCCACGGCCGCTCCGGTGACGGCCTCGACCCTCGGCGGCCCGTGCCAGGAGACGTCGGCGCGCGGGTTCTCCCCGGCAGGGGAGACCCCCTCCAGGGTGATCGGGTGCTCGATCCGGAAGCCGGCTCCCTGTACATCCAACCGGTAGGCGCCCGGCGTCGCGGGGGTCTCCAGCGGAACCACCGTCGTGTACCTCCGGCCGGTTGGCAGCACCGTGGGGAGAAACACCGGGACCTCGCGCGGCGGCAGCGCCGGCCCGGCGGCAGGCTTCCAGATCACGGTCACGGGCGGCCGGCCAATGGGGCCGGGATTGACCCAGGGACCACCCGACTGTTCCTCCAGGCGCAGTCCCACGTGGAACCGCTCCGCGGCGGGAAGGGTCGGGGGGAGCGCCAGCGTGGCCTGAAGGCTCGTCGAGCGCGACGCGGCGGGGGTGATCCGGAACAGGCGGAGCGCCGGTCCCGCCCGGAGCAGCTCGAGGTGCCGGGACCAGGGAGGGTCCTGGAGCCACAGCCGGCGGTCCGCGTCGTGCAGTTCGTCCAGGTGGATGACGAGGGTCCGGACGCCCAGCGCCTCCAGCGCGTCCAGCACCGGGTCGGAAAACCCCTGGCCGTTCACCAGCGCCGCCAGCTCGAAATACGAGCCCGGCCGGAATCCGGAGTAGCCGTTGACCATGGGGGCCCAGTGCCGGGTGCTCTGCAACATGCGGAGCGCCTCGGGAACGGGCTCGGATGGCGAGAAGGGAATCTCGAGAATTGCACCGCTGCGGGCTGCATCTGCCAGCCAGGATGAGACTGGCGCGTCCTCGTGGGGCGCCTGCACCCGCTGCAATCGGATGGGGGTGTGGACCGATTCCGCCGCAATGCCGGCCAGGAGCGCCGCCACCATTCCCGCCGCGACGATCACCCCGTCCGGCCGCCGCTGCCGGATCCATGTCAGGATGCGCGCCGTGCCCATGCCGGCGAGAACCGCCAGCGGGATCAGGGTGATCAGGAAGAAGCGCGCCGGCACCCGCATGCCCCGGAACCCGGGGATCCAGAGAAAGAGGGCGAGGTAGGGGAGGGGCCACTGGGCCGGCTCATCACCCCAGAGCAGGATGGGTCCCAGGGACAGCAGGGCGGCGAGGCCTCCTACCAGGAGATAGCCGCGAGGCAGCGTGGCGGGGTTCGTCCCCTCGGCTTTCCTGCCGCGTCGCCACGGGATCAGTCCGAGACCGGCCAGACCGAGCGGCACCAGGCCGACGAACAGGGTGGTCTCCCACGGGGCATACTGCCGGCGGAACCGGCGCGTCAGATTTCCGTAGAGCCGGTTGGTTTCGTCAGCCGCCAGGAAGCTCAACGGCTGCGCGCTGTAGCGGAGTTGATCCTCCAGCCCGCGTTCGTGTCCCCACTGGGCCTGGGAGCGGAGGTACGGAAGCGTCACGGGCAGGAAGAGGATCGTGCCGAGCAGGCCTGCGAGTGCCAGGTCGCGGAGGACCCGGACGGTCGGCAGCCGGTTCCGGTCGAGCCAGCCCCGCCAGAGGGCATACGGGACGAGCAGCACCGACAGCATGAGGCCGAGATAGGCGGAGCTCAGGAACTGGCACCAGACCGCCAGGACCGCGCCCGCCATGCGGGACATCCGCGGCTCGCGCAGCCATGCCTCCACCGCGAGAAAGGCGAGGGGGGCCCACCAGGCCGACAGGAGTTGCAGGTGGAAGAGGTGGGGAAACCGCACCGGGGCGAAGGCGTAGACGAATCCCGCCACCAGGGCAGGGAGCTTCTCGCCGGTGATGGACCGGACCAGCAGGGCCAGGCTGAGGCCGTTCAGGACGAAGGCCCCCAGCAGGGTCAGGTTATAGCCGAGGACGGGGTTTCCGGTGGCGGCGTACACCGGGGCGAAGAGCAGTTGGTTCCCCAACAGCGTGTCGGAGAACGCCAGCGCGTCCGGGGCCGGATAGAAGATGTTCCCCTGGAAGAGGCGCGTCGGGAAATGGGTCAGGGCGTGCAGCACCCATGTGAGGATCCAGGCGTTCAGGGGGGAATCGGCCGTGGCGGCCGGGTTGCTGTGGGCGATCAGGTGATCGGTCAGGTGGCGGGCCAAGGGCCAGGTGAGGATGACGGCCGCGGTCGCGTAGACCCCGGTGGCTGGGAGCACCCAGCTCCAGTTCCGGGAGGATGTCATGCCGGCCGGCCGGGCCATTCGTCTCCAGGGGAGTGCAATCCCCCGTTCAGCCTCGGAGCGGCAGCCGCGCTCGTGGGCGACCAAGCAGGGGCGGGAATCAATGCCCCCGCTCCCGCCGGAAGGCCAGGTAGTCCGCCAGGATCTTCACGTGATCGAACGCCAGGGGGGCGGGCGGCTCCGTCGCTCTCACCGTCCGCACGTCGCCCGCGTCGTCCCCGGCCTGGGGCGTCCCCTGCGCGCTCGCAATGAAGACGGTGCTCACCGTGTGGCCCCGCGGGTCCCGGGACGGATCCGAGTAGGTGTGCAACTGGCGGATGAGTTCGATGTCCAGCCCCGTCTCCTCCTTCGCCTCGCGCACCGCGGCCGCCTCCAGGCTCTCGCCGTATTCCACGAAGCCGCCGGGCAGGGCCCACCCGTGGGGGGGATTGCGACGGCGGATCAGGACGATCCGATCCCCCTCCACCTCGATGATGAGGTCCACGGCGAGTCTGGGAGTTCGGGGGGATTGCGGCTGCATTGGGAGTTCCTTTGCGTGGCTGCGGGGAACACCATCGCCTTCACCCGTATCCTAGCGCGAGATTGACGCCGAGGCCAACGGATTATTCTCGCGCCCGGACCGCCGCGGATGGGGAGACGCTCCGCCTGGGGGAGCGGTCCAGGGTTCGCATCTCAGGGGGGTGGAACGACGAGACGGGGCGGGCCGGCGGCCCAGCGTCGGTTGGGTGCCCAGGGCGCCCGTTCCGGTGGTGGGGAGAAGTGCCTCAGTGTTTCGGAGCGCCAAGGCCGCCGCCGAACCCCGATGTGCCCGCCATGCCGAGGGCGTAGGCGCTCTCATTATGCTGGCTGAGGTCAAGGCCCGCGATCTCGTGCTCCTCTTCGACGCGGAGACCGATGGTCACATCCACGAGCTTGAGGAGGATCAGGGCGCCGATGAAGGCAAAGATCCAGGTTGCCAGGACAGCGATGGCCTGGACCCCAAGCAAGCCCGGGTTGCCGAAGAAGAGCCCGTTGTTGCCGGCGTCGTTCACCGCTTTGCTGGCGAAGAGGCCCGTGGCCAGCGCCCCCCAGGTCCCCCCGACGCCGTGCACCCCCACGACGTCCAGGGAGTCATCGTAGCCGAGCTTGGTCTTGACATTACAGGCGTTGTAGCACAGCACGCCCGCCACGCCGCCGATCACCACGGACGAGAGGGGTCCCACGAAGCCCGAGGCGGGCGTGATCGCCACCAGACCGGCCACGGCACCCGAAGCGGCGCCGAGCACCGTCGGCTTGCCCCGTGCGAGCCACTCGGTGAACATCCAGGCGAGCGTGGCCGCCGCCGTGGCGATGTGGGTGACCACGAAGGCGCTGGTGGCCAGGGCGCCGGAGCTGAGCGCGCTCCCGGCGTTGAAGCCGAACCAGCCCACCCACAGCATGGCCGCCCCGGTGACGGTCAGGGGAAGGTTGTGGGGCGGCATGGGCTCGGTGCCATAGCCGCGGCGCTTCCCAACGATGAGGGCGGCGGCCAGAGCCGATACGCCGGAGCTGATGTGCACGACCGTTCCGCCGGCGAAGTCGAGGGCCCCCAGGTTCCGGAGCCACCCGCCCACCCCCCAGACCCAGTGGGCCAACGGGTCATAGATGAAGGTCGCCCAGAGCAGGGTGAAGACCAGGAACGCACTGAACTTCATCCGCTCCGCGAAGGCCCCGGTGATCAGGGCCGGCGTGATGATGGCGAACATGAGCTGGTAGATCATGAACGCCTGGTGGGGGATCGTCGCGGCGTAGTCCGGATACGGCTCGAGGCCCACGCCCCTCAGCCCGATCCACGACAAGTTGCCGAACAACCCGCCTACGTCAGGTCCGAAAGCAATGCTGTAGCCCCACAGGACCCACTGGATGCTGATCACCGCCATGATGATGAAGCTGTGCATGATGGTGCCCAGGACGTTGTGCCGGCGGACCATGCCCCCATAGAAGAGGGCCAGGCCCGGGGCCGTCATCATCAGGACCAGGGCAGCCGACGTTAACATCCAGGCGGTGTCGCCGCTGTCAATCTTTGCCTGTGGCGCCGCAGGTGCGGTCGCCGTGGGTTGGGGCGCCGCCGGAGCGGCCGTTGGGGCCGGGACTGCCCCCGGGGCCGGCGCCTGCTGGGCGGCGGAGGGCGCGGCCAGGATCCAGACGGTGACCAGCAGCACGAGGATCACGAGAAGCCAGGATCTGCATGGCAATCGCATAACAGTTCCCTCCCTGATCATCATCTGTTTTCCGGGGCAGGGCGCAACGAAACGAAAAAGAGGAAGCCTGGAAGAACCGGTGCATCCCGCCGTGTGGTACTACGGAGAAAGCGACCGTGCGCCGCGGCGCGGCACGCAAAGAACTCCCGCAAGCGGGGCGGCCGGCCGGGCGAGCCCAAGAAGTGGAGGTGGGGCGACATACACATCCCGGGGAAGTGAGCGTCTTTGCTCATAGCTGCGCCACGCTGCGCACGAGGTCTTGCCACTGCAAAGCATGCAGCGTGCCTGTCGGTCAGGATGGAGGCCTCTGGGCCGAAAACCGATCCCAAGGGCCGGATTTTACTGACGGGACGGGCGCACGGGGGCGGGGCGTTGTGGAGGTGAGGAGGCCTCAGTGTGCCTTTCGAGTAAGCAACTCCTCGAAGATGTGCCTATCCTTTGGGCGGAATGCGGTCGGTGGGGACCCGTGACGTTTGCGTGACCTTATGGGTGATGCAGGCGCGCCTCCGCGCGCTTGGCGAGGAGCGAGAGGGGATAGCTGAGGCAGAAATAGATGGCCGCGGCCACCAGGTAGATCTCGAAGGAACGGAAGGTCCGCTCGATTGTCTCCTGGGCCGCGCGGGTGAGTTCGAAGACGCCGATGATGGCGGCCAGCGACGTGTCCTTGATCAGGATCGTGCAGAGGCCGACGAAGGGTGGGAGCATCCGGCGGATGGCCTGGGGGAAGACGACATGGCGCATGGTCTGAAGGCCGCTGAGTCCGGTGGAGCGGGCCGCCTCCGTCTGGCCGCGGGGGATGGACTGGATCCCGCCCCGGACGACCTCGGCCGTGTTCGCCATCATCCAGAGCGACATGGCCAGGACGGCGGCGGGGTAGGTGGGGATCTTCACCCCGATGGCGGGCAGCCCGAAAAAGATGAAGAAGATCTGGAGCAGCAGGGGGACGGCGCGGATGAATTCCACGGCCCAGCGGACCCCGCTCTGGAGCGGGGCCCACGGGACGAAGCGCAGCAGGCCGGCGAGCAGCCCGGCGGCCGTGCCCAGGACGATCACGGCCGCCGAGATCTCCACCGTGCTCACGGTGCCCCGCAGCAGGTACGGCAGGTTCTCTGCGACGACAGACACGTTCATATCAAACCCGGGACCTGGAACCGCAAATGAACGCAAATGGACGCGAATGTCAAAGGGCCAAACCTCCGGAGAAAAACTTCGGGATGCGACCTACACTCATTGGCGTTCATTTGCGTGTATTTGCGGTTGCATTGGCGGTTTCATCGGCCTTTGAGCAGGGCGCGCTGTTCGGTCACGTTCAGAATCTTGGTCAAGGTGAGGACCAGGATCACGTAGAGCACGGCGGCCGCGCCGTAGATCTCGAAGGACCGGAAGTTGTTGAAGGAGATGTCGTTGGCGACGAACATGAGCTCCACCATGCCGATGGTGGAGACCAGGGAGGAGTTCTTCACCAGCGAGACCAGGTTGTTGCCCAGCGCGGGGAAGGCAATCCGGAGGGCCTGAGGGATGCTGACGTGGATCGCCTCCTGGAAAGGGGACAGCCCGGTGGAGCGGGCCGCCTCGTGCTGGCCCTTGGGAACGGCCTCGAGTCCGGCCCGGAAGATCTCCGTGTTGTAGGCCGCGGTGTAGAGGGTCAGGGCCGAGAGGCCGGAGAGAAAGGGGGAGAGCCTCAATCCGATCTGTGGCAGGCCGAAGTAGACGATGAAGATCTGGATGAGCAGGGGGGTATTGCGGAACACCTCGACGTAGGCGCGGACCACACCGCGGACGAAGCGGCCGGGGATCTGGGAGACCAGGGCCACGGCCATGCCCAGGCCCAGCGCCAGGAGCATGGCCGTGGCCGAGATGACGATGGTCAGGCCGGCGCCCTGGAGCAGATAGGGGAGCCCCTGCCAGATGGCCAGCCAGGAGAACGACATCGAGGGCAACTTGGCAAGTTGGCAACTGGGCAATCAGGCTGTTCTTCCCGGCTGCCTAATCGCCCAATTGCCGAGCCGCCGCGTCGGGGAGACGAGCCGGAGGCTCGCCCTCCCGACGTTCAGGGGGTCAGGTCGCCCTTGCGCACGGCGATGCCGTAGGGCCGGGGGATGAACGGCTTGCCGACCGCCTTCATGTCCGGATTCTCCTTGGCCAGGGTCAGGATCAGGATGTCGTCCTGGGTGAAGGCATCGGCGCGCCCGCCCTTGACCGCCAGGACGGCCTCGGAGACCTTGCCATACTTCACCCGATTGGCCTTGGGGGCAAGCTGCTCAATGTCCTTGTCCTGGATGGCCCCCTGGATGACCGACACTGTCTTGCCGGCAAGGTCCTCGACGCCCTTAATGGGGCTCGCCTTGGGGACGAGAAGCAAGGAGCCGGAGAGGAAGTAGGGGTCGGAGAACTCGACCACCTGCTTCCGTTCCTCGGTCACGGTGACCGTGGCGATGATGATGTCAATCTTCCCGCTCTGGAGGAACGGGATGCGGTTACCAGAGGTGACCGCCACCAGCTCCACCTTGTTCTCGTCATCGAAGAGCGCCTTGGCGAAGAGGTGGGCGACGTCCACGTCGAAGCCAAGGTTCTTGCCGGCGCTGTCCACGTAGCCGAAGGGCGGGAAGTCGGTCTTCACGCCAGCAATGAGCTTCCCTCGCTTCTTCACGTCGTCCAGGGTGCCGGCCGCCGCCTGGCCCGCCAGGGCCAGGGCCAGCCACCCCATCAAAACGAACAGAGCTTTTCGTCGAATCGTGCCCCATTGGCTGCGCATGGTCCCCTCCTCTCTTGATTGTCGATTTGCGATTGTCGATTGACGATTGGCCGGAACCCCGGCAAGAATCGGAAATCGTAAATCGGCAATCGTCAATTCAAGCGGGCGCCTCGGCGGTCGCTGCCCGCAGGGCCGCACGGCGGGTCGGCGCCCGCTCCGGCGACATCTTCACCTCCAGCCACTGGCTGAAGCGGGACATGCTGTACGTGAAGATCCAGTAGACCACGGCGATGAAGAGATACATCTCGAAGGGCCGGATCTCGCGCTGGCTGACCGTCTGGGCCGCCTTGGTGAGATCCATCATCCCGATGATGGAGGCCAGGGACGTGTCTTTGAAGAGGACGATGAACTGCGTGACCAGCGAGGGGATCATGTTCCGGATGGCCTGGGGCAGGATGACGTGGACCATCATCTGGCGGTAGGACAGCCCACCGGCCGTGGCCGCCTCGACCTGGCCGCGGGGGACGGATTGAATCCCAGCGCGGACGATCTCCCCAAGGTAGGCCGCCTCGAAGACCACGAAGGCGGTCAACGCCACGGTGTACTCCGGCAGTCGCTGGCCGGTCATCTGCGGGATGAGAAACCAGAACCAGAAGATCACCATTACCAGGGGAACGCCTCGGAAGAACTCCACGTAGAGCACCGCGGGGTAATGGATCCAGGGGCGGTGGGCCAGGCGGCAGAGACCAACGATGACCCCCAGGATGAACCCCAGGACGAGAGCCGGAATCGCGAGGCGGAGCGTCCCCCCGCCAAAGGCCCCGAACCCCATAAGGCCCTGGAGAATCAGGAACTTCCAGTTGGCGATGATGATGCCCCAGTCGAAGCTCAATGCTCGGCCCTCCCGACGCGGGCGATCAGGCCCGGGATGCGGAAGTAGCGCTCCACCTGGCCCATGACGGACGCGATACCGAGGCACATGACCAGGTAGATCAGGGTGCCTGCCGTGAGTGCTTCGAACGCCTTGGCCGTGTACGTCTCGATCTGCCGGCTCATGAAGGTGAGTTCGGCCACGCCGATCGTAAGGGCCAGCGAGGAGTTCTTGAGGAGGTTCAACGACTCGTTGGTGGCGGGCGGAACGATCAGGCGCAGGGCAATGGGGATGATGATCAGCCGATAGGCCTGCCCGACCGAGAGGCCGGTGGCAACGGAGGCCTCCAACAGCGTCTTGGGAATGGATTGGATTCCGGCCCGGATCACCTCGGACATCCGGGCCCCGTGATAGACGCTAAGACCCACCACGGCCGACCAGAACTCCGGCCCATGGAGGTTCAGCCAGTCCTGGGCGGTGCGTGGCAAGAACTGGGGGGCGCCGAAGTACCAGAAGAACAGCCACACCAGCAGTGGAACGTTCCGGAAGAACTCCACGTAAAAGGTAACCAGGGTCCGCAAGGGCCAGAACGGCACGGTGCGAAGAGCGCCCGACAGGATTCCCAGCACCCAGGCGACGATCCAGGCCAGGGTGGAGAGCCGAAGCGTGGTCCAGATCCCCTGGAGGAGCCACCGCCCGTTTTCTCCCGTCCAGAGGACGCTCCACTGGAAATCGTACTGGATCCCCAGGAATCCGGTGAGAGGCATACGCCGGGATCACGCGGACCCCGAGAAGGCACGCCGGCCTGCCCGGGGTCCGCGCCATGAGGTGCAGGTTACTTGGGGACCACCTGGTACGTCAGGAACCTCTTGACGTCGTCGGTTAGGGGGTAGGGCAGCTCGCCCTTGGGGCCGAACCACTTGTCGTAGAGCTTGAAGTACTCGCCGCCCTCGATGGCCTCCATCAGGGCGTTGTTCACCACCGCCCGGAAGTCGGAGTCATTTTTCCGCATGGCCATCCCGTATGGCTCGTAGCTGTAGAAGTCGCCCACGATCTTCCACTCGGCCGGGTTGGGGGCCTTGGCTTTGATCCCGGCGAGCTGGATGCCGTCGTTGGTGTAGGTGTCAACCCGCCCCTGGACCAGGGCCGTGAAACCTGCCGGCTGGTCCGGGAAGACCACGAGTTGGGCTTGGGGGACCCGTTCGCGGATGATCCGCTCGTTGGTCGAGCCCTGCTGGGCCCCCACGCGCTTCCCCGCGGTGTCCTGGATGCCCTTGATCGGGCTGCCCTCCTTCACCAGGAACTGGGCCCCCGTTACGAAGAAGGTGATGCTGAAGTCCACGCTGTCCCGCCGCGGCCGGGTGTCAGTCATGGTACCGGAGATCAGGTCCACCGCCATGCTGCTGAGGAGCGGGATCCGGGTGGCCGGGGCGCTCTCTTTCAGCTCGAACTTGACAGACTTGCCCAGCTTCTTCTCGATGTTCTTGTGCACAAGCTTTGCCAGGTCAACGGAGAAGCCGACCCACTCATTCTGCTTGTTGATATAGGCGAAGGGAGGTGAGCCAGTCCGGGCTCCCACGGTGAAGACCCCGGTCCGGTTGATCTTCTCCAGCGTGCTCTCGGCCGCCCAGCCGGTCACCGCCAGGCCGAGGACGACCACGGCCAAAAGTAGAACCCTCATTGCTGATCGCATGTCCTTCCTCCTCTCCTTTCATCATTTTCGATTGACGATTGTCGATTGACGATTGGGCAGGACGTTCCGAGACAATCGGCAATCGCAAATCGAAAATCGCCAATCAGGGTTAGTGTACCAAGATCTTGCTCAGGAAGGTGCGCGTCCGTTCCTCCTTGGGGTTGGCAAAGAACGCGTGCGGCGCCCCCTCCTCCACGATCCGGCCCTCGTCCATGAAAATGATCCGGTGGGACACCTTCTTGGCGAAGCCCATCTCGTGGGTCACCACGATCATGGTCATCCCCTCCCTGGCCAGGTTGACCATGACGTCCAGGACCTCGTTGATCATTTCCGGGTCCAGGGCCGAGGTGGGCTCGTCAAACAACATGATCTTGGGCTGCATGGCCAGGGCCCGGGCGATGGCCACTCGCTGCTGCTGGCCGCCGGAAAGCTGGGCCGGATAGTCGTCGGCCTTCTCGGGAATGCCGACCTTGGCCAGCAGATCCCTGGCGAGTCGTTCCGCCTCCTCCCGGGATTGCTTGCGGACCTTGACGGGGGCCAGGGTGATGTTCTGGCGCGCGGTCATGTGGGGATAGAGGTTGAACTGCTGAAAGACCATCCCGACCTCGGCCCGCAGCTTGGTGATGTCGGTGGCAGGATCGTTGAGGGGCATGCCGTCCACCACGATCTCGCCTTTCTGGATCGGCTCCAGCTTGTTGATGCACCGGATCAAGGTGCTCTTGCCGGAGCCGCTGGGGCCGCAGACTACCACGACCTCCCCGGCCGCTATGTGCAAGTCTATATCCTTGAGGACGTGGAGGGGGCCGAACCACTTGTTCACGCCGCGGAACTGGATCACGAGGTGCACTCCCGTTCAATGAAATTTTGCATTGGCGTTCCGTTAGCCGCGATCCTTGTAGCAGCGCTGGCTGGGAGTGGCGGGCGGACGGTCCTGGCCCAGGGCCCAGCGAACGGCGGCCTGGGCCAGGATCCACGTGGGGTCAATGACCGGGACGGGCAGGTCCCCGTCCTGGAGGATCAAGGGCACCTCGGTGCAGCCGGCCAGGATGGCGTCGGCCCCCTGCTCTCGCAGGTGCTCTGCCGCCCCGCGGATGAGGCGGCGCGCGCGCTCCAGGGGCTCCCCGTGCTTGACGGCATAGATCGCCTCCATGACGGCGGAAGCCTGCACCGCCGGGTCGGGTCTCAGGATCGCAATGCCCCGCGGCTCGAAGTAGTGTTCGAACAGGCGGCTCTGGAGCGTCCCGGTGGTCGCCAGGAGTCCCAGGCGCCGAAGGCCCGGATATTCGCCCATCACGGCCGTCGCCGTCTCGCCGATCAGGTGCAGGATGGGGACGCTGACGGCCCGCTGCAGGGCGTCATAATAATGATGGGCCGTGACGCACGGGATGGTGATGAGGTCTGCCCCACCCTGGATCAGGACCTCGGCGCCAGCCACCAGGATGGGCAGGGGATCGGGGCCCCCGCCCCGGATGGCGGCCGTGCGATCCGGCACCTGGGGATTGCTGAAGATCAGGACCTTGAGATGGTCCTGGTCCGCCTTGGCGGGCGTGGCGCGGATGATCTTCTGGTAGAAGTCGGCCGTCGCCGCCGGACCCATCCCGCCCAGGACACCGATCATCTTGGGATTCACCATGATTTAACCTTCTATCACTGGCCCCCAGTGGTGTCAAGGTTTCCGATCCCTTCTTGGTTTAACTCCCCCGGGTCGGCTCGATGCCTCAACCGCATTGCAGGGGAGGGACGTTGGAGGGGATCCTTTTCCCTGAAAATGGCTTGACACGAGATCGCAGCGAGGGCAGTCTGCGCAGGGAGTCTGAATCTCGCACCCGGAGGGAGGTCGCTCATGGAGGTCCTGAAAGCAGATCTGGTTCTCGACTGCAAGGGCGTGCTGTGCCCGATGCCTGTCATTCGAGTCTCGCAGGCGATCAAAACGATCGGCGTGGGCCAGATCCTGGAAGTGCAGACGACCGATCCGGGATCCCGCCCGGACATGGAGGCCTGGAGCAAGCAGACGGGCCACGAACTGCTGGCCAGCCAGGAAGGAAACCGTGTTTTCACCTTCTACGTGCGCCGAACCAAATGACCAATGCCAATGAACCAATTGGTCATTGAGAATGGTCATTGGTCATTCTGAGGAGGCAGTGATGGACCCGCAACTCAAGGCGTACATCGACCGCAAAGTGGATGAGGAGGTGGCGCGCCGGTTCAGGGAGCTGGGGCAGGAGGCTGTGAAACCCAACCGGATGGCCCTGGTCGCCTCCAAGGGGACCCTGGACATGGCCTACCCGCCCCTGATCCTGGCGACGACGGCCGCCAGCCTGGGATGGGAGGTGGGGATCTTCTTCACGTTTTACGGGCTGGACATCCTCCACAAGGACCGGATGGACAGTCTGAAGGTCGGTCCGGTGGGAAATCCGGCCATGCCGCCACCCATCCAGAGCCTCCCGTTCCTGAAGGTGCCAAACATTGTGGGGGCGCTGCCCGGCATGACCGCCATGGCCACGGCGATGATGAAGAGCTGGATCGCCCGCGCAAAGCTGCCCACGATCCCCGAGCTGATGGACATCGCCAGGGAATGTGACGTCTCGCTCTTCGCCTGAGCGACGACCATGGGGCTGATGGGCATCAGCCAGGCCGAATTGATTGACGGGGCGAAGTGCGCGGGCGCCGCGACCTTCCTGGACTACGCGGTGGGGGCCAAGGTCTCTTTGTTCATCTAGCGGCTGTCGCGGCGCTCGTTCTTTGCGCGCTTCGATCCGCATCCCGTGCGGGGGTCCGTGTTTCGCCGTTGCCCTCCCTGGGATCGACCTCAACGGTCCTCACCCCTGCAGCCGCCTCCCCGAGCGCATTGCCGTCCGAACCGCGCCTGACTCCCAGCGAGCCGGGCCTCCTCTCGCGCGCCAAGCTGCCCAGAGCGGCCTGGACGCTCTCCCCCGCGCCGGAGATGTGCCTCGGCTGGATCATGCTTCCCTCCCAGCAAACCAAGATTAAAATGGTAGGCTTTCAGCACATCCTGTATTATACGGGCGCTTCATGGTCGCCGACAGGGAGAGCGGCGCGCGTGCTGGCCTGGGCCGCCCGGGTGCGGCCCCTCAGGGGGAGGGAGGATCATGAAACGCGTCATCTGGATCCCGGGGCTGGCGGTGGTGGTGGCAGCAATGGCGGCGGCATGTGCCGGCATGAGCGGATTCGGCGATGTGCCGACCACCTATGAGGTCTGGATCCCCGAACAGGGATACGACAAAATCATCATTTACACCGCCACGGAGGGAGACGGTGAGGTGACGATCGCCAAGTCGGGCGAGATCGCCCTGGCGCCGCCCGGACCGCAGCCCACGGTGGCCCCCCACATCCTGCTGTTCGGCCCGGGCTATAAGCGGGCCTACGTGGCGGGGGTGCGGGCCGGCGGCATGTTCGTGGTGGACGCAGAGCGGCGATCGGTGATCACCCGGATCCCCACTGGCCGCACGGCCCACGCCGCCACCCCCTCGTGGGATGGCTCCCGCGTCTGGGTGGCCAACGTGGGGGACAACAACATCGTCGAGGTCCTGGCGCAGGGGGACACCTATACCAAGGGCCGGACCATCTCCACGGACCCGCGCCCCTCGTGCGCCTTCTGGTCCCGGGACGACAGCGCCTTCTGGGTGGTCACCGGCGGCCCCGGGAACGCGCCCCCGGACCAGGCCGGCACCATCACCGTGGTGGACGCCAAGGCGGGCCGGGTGAGCAAGGTCATCCAGCCCATCGGTCGGGACGGGTGCGCGGTGGTGCCCAGCCACGACGAGAGGTGGCTCTACGGCAGCTCGCCCTCGCAGTTCACGGTGGCCGACGCGAAGACGGGCGAGATCGTCAAGCGGATCCGGCCCAGCGGTAAGGACGCTCACGGCTTCATGCCGACGCCCGACGGGAAGCACATCCTCCTCGCCGTGCGGCAGGCGGACGCGGTGGACGTGCTGGATGCCCGGACGCTCGAGCGGCTGAGCACGATCCCGGTGGGGAGCCGGCCGGATCTCTTCGACTTCAGCCCCAGCGGGCGCTATGCGTTCATCAGCCTGCGGGGCAAGGCGATCACCGGCGATCCGCACGCCCTGACGGGGCAAGAGAGTGGATTCGCCGTGCTGGACACGCGGACCTGGCGGGTGGTGGCCAAGGTGCGCGCCGAGGGCGAGAACTCGGACATTCACGGCATCGCGACCCGGCCCAGCGGCTTCTGGGACTGGTATCGGGCACGCCGCTAGGAGACCGGGGGGACCCAAGGCCCCTCAGGGGCGCCCCCGGATTCCCCTCGGGGCAGAAGCAAGAGAGCCGACCGCCTCCCCGTTCCGATTCCGTGGTTCTCGCGAACCCGCACTTGACCTGATCTCGCGTTCCGAGATATGAGTGGCAGGGCCTCGCCTGCACGCGGGGCACCTGCCTGTGCCATCTGACGGGATAGGCTGGCTCGGGAGACGGTCGGGGGACGCGGGATGCTGATCACGGTCATCCTCTTCGCCTCGGGGGTGGGCATCGGCCTGCTGGGAACCCTCATCGGCGCCGGCGGGGGATGGATGGTCGTCCCCCTCCTCCTCCTCGGATTCCACTTCACGCCGCAGCAGGCCGTCGGCACGTCCCTGGCGGTCGTCTTCCTGAATGCCCTCTCGGGCAGCCTGGCGTACATGCTGCAGGGCCGCGTGCTCTACACCATGGGCTTGGCCTTCGCCGCCGCCACCATTCCCGGGGCATTGCTCGGGGCGGGGCTGGTCCAGTTTCTCAGCTCGAAGTGGTTTTCCGTGTTGTTCGGTGGGTTCCTGCTGTGCGTGGCATTCTTCCTCCACCGCGGGCAACAGCTCCTGTTCGCGCAGGGCAGGAGAAGGGAGGTGACGAGGGCGGAGCTTCAATCCTTGCGAACCCCTGTGATGCGTCTGGGAATCCTCATCAGCTTCCTGGTGGGTATCCTCTCCAGCCTCTTCGGCGTCGGGGGCGGGATCATCCATGTGCCGTTCCTGATCGTGATGCTGGGGATCCCGGTCCACACCGCCACCGCCACCTCCCACTTCATCCTGGCCATCACGAGCCTCACCGGAAGCCTCATGTTTCTCCGCCAGGGCCAGATCCACCTGACCGCAGCGGCGAGCATGGGTCTGGGTGTCCTGATCGGGGCACAGGGGGGCGCATCCCTCTCCACCCGCATGCGGGGGGAGCCCATTCGCCGCCTTCTGGCGGCGGCCCTGGCCATCTTCGCCCTCCGACTGATTCTCCGGTTCGTGTGGTGATGCCGTTCGCTCCGGCTCTGAGACATCCGAGCGACGCTGGCGGGGTGGCAATGCCATGGAACAGGCTCGGGCAATCTCGCCGAGGGAGCGTCCGACGTCTCGCCGTTTCTCGATTCGAGGGATTCACGAATCAGGAGCAGGCAAGCGCTCTGCCTTGCTCCCGCGGCCGCGGGACGGGGCCTCGGCCTCCATGGCGCGCTGGCAAAGAGGGCAATTGGGGGAATGCAGACAGAGATTGAGGCATTTCCCGCACAAGCTCCCCGCGAAAGATCAAAAATGCCCCGGATTCTCCGGACACGCATCTGCCGCCTACAAGGTCCCCTCCCGACCTAACTGATTGGATTCAAACGAAATGTAAGCTCCCGCGGGCGCTCTGTTCCCGTTGGGGGTAAGCCCCCAGGGGGAAATATGTCGTCTGGTATGCGGTTTGCTTCTTCCCCTCCTGGGAACGCGTGCAAGGTCTCATTTGTCCCCATACCCAGGCCCAACCATAGACAGCCTCAGGAGGTTACTCGATGAAACTCACGCGTGGCGGTGAGTACGGAATCCGCGGGGTCCTCTATCTCGCGCACCAGGACAACGGGAAGGTTAGCATGCTGTCGGCGATCGCCAAGGCCCAAGATGTTCCCCCCCGGTTCCTGGCCAAGATCTTCCAGGCGCTGGCGAAGGCGGGAATTGTCAGGTCGCACCGGGGGGCCAAGGGCGGATTCTCCCTGGCTCGACCCGCTGCCGAGATCACGATCAAGGACGTGATCGAGGCCATCGAGGGTCCGGTCTACCTCAATGTGTGCCTGGTGGCTCCGGGCGAATGCAGCCGCGACAAGATCTGCCCCATGCACCGCGTCTGGGAAGAAGCACAAGCCAAGATGATGGGGGTCCTGGGGCAGACCAACTTTGCGGACTTGGCCAAGGCCGAGCGCCAGGCCCAGTTGACAGCCGCTTCGTAACTCCGTCCCCCGGTCGGTCCGAATCCCGCCGGAAGGCGGGACAGACTCCTACAAGGGGGCACCCGGCGAGGGATGGCAGACGAGCCCGACCCTCGCGGGTGCCCGCCCCCCGCTAACCCTCTCTCGCGAACCACACGCTTCCGTCTCCCATTGCCAGCTGTCGTAGGGGGCACCGGTTTCCCCGGGGATTCCTGACGGCTGCGTGAACGGGAGCGCGAGCGACACCGCATCAACCTCCTGCGCTTTCTTGCCGGATCAAGTCGGGCTTCCAGGCCTGTTGCAATTCACTGCCCCATCGGCTATCATGCCAACCGAAAAGGAGCGCTTTATGCCAGCGGTCCTGGCGTCGTATAAATCCGCAATCGCCGAATACATCCTGCCGTCCGTGACCAGGCCCTCCCGGTACATCGCGGGGGAATGGAACTCGGTGGGCAAGGACCCTGAGACGGCCGAGGTCCGGGTGGCCCTGGCGTTCCCCGATGCCTACGAGATCGGGATGTCGCACATGGGCCTCAAGATTCTGTACCAGATCCTGAACGCTCGCCCGGAGATCCTGGCGGAGCGAGCCTACGCCCCCTGGCTGGACGCCGAGGCGCTCTTCCGCCGCCACGGCATTCCCTTGTGCAGTCACGAATCGAGCCTCCCCCTGGGAAGCTTCGATATCCTGGGGTTCACCCTCCAGTACGAGTTGTCCTTCGCCACAATCCTCAACATGCTGGAGCTGGCGGGCATCCCCCTCTGCGCCTCCGACAGGGACATCCGGCACCCGCTGGTGGTGGCCGGGGGGCCGGTCGCCTTCGCGCCGGAGCCGTTGGCGGACTTCATGGACGCCTTCCTCATCGGGGACGGCGAGGAGGCGACGCTGGAGCTGTGCGGGGTCGTCCGCGAATGGAAACGCGAGGGCGGGTCCCGCGAGGAACTGCTCCGCGCGGTGAAGGGGATTGCCGGGATGTACGTCCCCGCCCTGCACCAGCCGGGCGAGGTCGTGCGGAAGCGGACCGCGCTGAAACTGGACGTCGTGGACTACGGCCAGTTCCCCGTCCCCTACATGGAGATCGTCCACGACCGCGCCAACATCGAGGTGATGCGGGGCTGCGCGCAGGGCTGCCGCTTCTGCCAGGCCGGCTACATCTACCGGCCGATCCGCGAGCATTCCGCCCCGAGGATCCGGACCCTGGTGGACCAGGCGCTCCGGGGGACGGGGTATGAAGAAGTGTCGCTCTCTTCTCTCTCGATCGCCGACCTGTCGTGTCTCCGGGACCTGGTGCCGCCGCTCATGGCCAGCCTGATCCCGGACAAGACCTCCCTGAGTCTCCCGTCGCTGCGGGTCGAGGCCCTGAACCGCAACCCGGAGATCGCCGCGGAGATCGGGAAGGTGAGAAAGACCGGGTTCACCATCGCGCCCGAGGCCGGCTCGGCCCGGTTGCGGAGGGTGATCAACAAGGAAGGATTCGACGAGGAGCAGATCTTCACCGCGGTCCGGAACGCGGCCGGGGCCGGCTGGGAGTCGGTGAAGTTCTACTTCATGATCGGGCTCCCGACGGAGGAGCAGGCCGACCTGGACGAGCTGGTCCGCGTGGCCAAAGAGTCGGCGCGCATCGCCCGCCGGGAGAGTCCCCGAGGGTTCGGCCTGACGGTCAGCGTCGGCTCCTTCGTGCCCAAGCCGCATACCCCGTTCCAGTGGTTCGCGCAGGACCCGATGCCCATCCTCAAGGAGAAGCAGTCCTACCTGCGGGGGCGGCTGCGCGAGGCGCGGATCGATTTCAAGTGGCACCACGTCGAGTCGTCCTTCCTGGAAGCCGTGTTTACCCTGGGTGGCCGGGAGGTGGGTGCCGCCATCGCCCTGGGCCAGCAGCGTGGGTGCCGCTTTGACGGCTGGACGGAACAGCTCAAGTTCGACACCTGGATGGAGGCGCTGGAGGACGCAGGCGTCGATCCCTCCGCCATCGCCAACCGGCCGCGCGGCCTGGACGAGCCGCTGCCCTGGGACCACATCGACTGCGGGGTCTCCAGGCAGTTCCTGAAGCGGGAGCACAAGAAGGCGCTGCAGGTCAAGGGGACCCCGGACTGCCACGTGGGTCCCTGCAGCAACTGCGGCGAGGTCTGCGTCCCCAACTGGCGGACCTGGGCGCAGGAAGTCGGCATGATCGAAGTAGAGCCGCGAGCCGCGAGCCGCGAGCCGGGAGCCGAGAGCCACGAACCGGACACGGCGAGGCCCGAGGCACGACAGGCCATTGGTCAAGTGGTCAATCAGTCAATAAGTCTTGACGAATCGACCAATGGACCAGTTGACCACTCGACTCGGCGGAGCCGGGTACCCCCTGGGGGGGTGCCGGCCCGGCAGCCGGCCCAGAAGATCCGATTCGAATTCCAGAAGGTGGGCGAGCTCCGCTACCTCTCCCACCTGGAACTGATGCGGGCACTGCAGCGCGCCTTACGGCGCGCCGGCGTGCCGCTGGCCTACACGCAGGGCTTCAATCCCCAGCCGAAGGTCTCGGTGGCCCAGGCGCTGGCCGTGGGCGTGGAGGGCCTGCAGGAACTGGGGGAAGTGGAGCTCACCTCGCGGGTAGACCCGGCGGACCTGCTGGCGGGCTGGAACAGGCATCTGCCGCCCGAACTCAAGATTCTCCGGGCCTGGGAAGCCCCCCTGAACGAGCCGTCGCTTTCCACCGGGGTACGAGGTGCGTCGTATCAGATTCGGTTGCAGCCGAACGGCTGGGATTCCACCACCCTGGCCGCCCTCGGCACCGCCGGGGCCTGCGCCGACTTCCTGGCGCAGGGCCCCATCCCCGTCGAGGTATCCAAGAAAGGACAGACGGTGACCCTCGACGCGCGCCCCTTTGTCCAAGGATTCACCGCCACGTCGGAGGGCGAGTCCCCCCAGTGGGAACTCACCCTCCGGGCCGGTCTGGGGGGCAGCGTCAAGCCCCAGGCGGTCATGCGGAGTTTCCTCGGACGTTGGGTCCCCCCCGGCGAGCTGGATCGGATGATCTCGTCCCTGCGGATCACGCGGACGGCTCTCGCCCTCGAGGGCCAGGGGTAGGCCTCCCGAGTTCCCCGTCGGCCGTCCGGCTTCGGCGGACGCGCGACGGGGAGGTCGAGGTCTACCGAATGAAACGCGAGATCATCGTCAACTCCTCCCTGGTCGAGACCCGGGTGGCCGTCGTCGAGGACGGCACCCTGGTCGAACTCCTGATCGACAACTCCCACAGCCAGAGCCTGGCGGGCAACATCTACAAGGGCCGGGTGCTGAAGATCCTGCCGGGGATGCAGGCCGCCTTCGTGGACATCGGCCTGGCCCGGGATGCCTTCCTCTACGTCCGGGACATCTACGAGGAGATGGAGGACTACGAGCAGCTCCTGACCCTGAGCGGGGGGGATGGGGAGGGAGAGGCGCCGGACCAGGAGGAGCCGCCGCCGCGCCGCGGGAGCCAGCGCAACCGGCCGCGGCGGCCCGCCCATGCCTCCATCGAGGAGCTGATCCAGGAGGGCCAGGAGGTCCTGGTGCAGGTGGCCCGGGAGCCCCTGGGGACCAAGGGGGCCCGCATCACCTCGCACATCACCCTGCCGGGACGCTACCTGGTGTACATGCCGACCGAGTCCCACGTGGGCGTCTCGCGCAAGATCGAGAGCGAGGGCGAGCGATCCCGGCTCAAGCAGATCATCGAGGAGGTCAACGTCCCGCGGGAGGGGGTCATCGTCCGGACCGCTGGCATCGGCCGGTCCAAGGCGGAGATCCAGGCGGACTTCGAGTTCCTCCGCTCCACCTGGCGCCAGATCAAGTCCAAGGCCGAGACGGCCAAGGCCCCCGCCATGGTGCAGAAGGACCTGGATCTGATCTTCCGCATCTTCCGGGACCTGATCACGAAGGATGTGGCCCGCCTGGTGGTGGACTCGGCCGAGGAGTACGAGCGGTGCCTGGAGTACACGGAGACCCTGTTCCCCGAGATGCGCCAGTTGCTCTTCCTGTACACCGAGGACGAGCCGATCTTCAAGAGCTTCGGCATCGAGAAGGAGATCGAGAAGGCCCTGCGGAGCAAGGTCTGGCTCAAGTCCGGGGGATACCTGGTCATCGAGCAGACCGAGGCCCTGGTCTCGGTGGACATCAATACGGGGAAATACGTGGGCAAGCATGACTTCGAGGAAACCATCCTGAAGACCAACCGGGAGGCGGCGCGCGAGATCGCGCGCCAGGTGCGCCTGCGGGACCTGGGCGGGATCATCATCATCGACTTCATCGACATGGCCCGGCAGGAGAACCGGGACAAGGTGATGGCGGACCTCAAGGAGGCGCTGAAAGCCGATCGCTCGCCCACCAACGTCTCGTTGCTGTCGGAGCTGGGCCTGGTGGAGATGACGCGGAAGCGGGTGCGGCAGGGGCTGAACCAATCGCTGAGCCAGACCTGCGCGGCCTGCGGCGGCCTGGGCTGGGTGCGGTCCACCGCCTCCATCGCCCACCAGGCGCTGCGCGAGGTGGAGTGGCGGATGGGCCGCAAGGGGCTGCCCCGGGTCAAGATCCGGGCCGCCCCCGACCTCACCGAGTGGATGAAGGCCGAGGAGGCGGAGATCCTCGAGCGCTTGCAACAAAGCCTGGGCGGCGAGATTGACCTCGCTCCCGAGGAGACCTATCCGCCCGGGAAGTACTCGCTGCTGGAGGGGTAAAGGCAGTCGACTAGTCAATTGGTCGAGTGGGCGAATAGTGGGGAGCCTCCGGGACCAATTGACGAGTTGACCATTTGACTATTCGACATCCAGGAGGGGCCGGAAAAGCTTGACACTCCCGGGGCCCCATGTTATAGAAGACTCCCCGTCTCGGCGAGAGGCGGGGTCCTTTTTTTGGGCTGTGCCCAACGATTTCGGATTTCGGATTTGCTGACCGCTGACGCGGCGGCCGGAGCCCAGGGCTCAGACGGAGGGAGCATCCGTGTACGCCATCATCGAATCGGGTGGAAAACAGTACCGGGTCGAGCCCGGGGCCGTCGTGGCGCTGGAGCGCATCCCGGGGGATGTGGGCAGTCAGGTGGAGCTGGATCGGGTTCTCATGGTCTCGGACGGAACCACGGTGAAGGTCGGGAAGCCCACCCTGTCCGGCGCGAAGGTGCTTTCGAAGATCGTGGCGCAGACCCGGGGCGAGAAGATCGACGTCTTCAAGTTCAAGAAGCGCAAGAAGTACCGCCGCAAGACGGGCCACCGCCAGGAGTTGACCCAGGTACGCATCGGCGAGATCATCGCGTAACGGCGTGCCGCGTGCTGGGTGCCCCGGGTGCCCGGCATCTCGGACGGAGGCAAGCATGGCACACAAGAAGGGCGTGGGCAGCTCCCGGAACGGCCGGGACAGCGCCGGCCGTCGGTTGGGGATGAAAGCCTCCGCCGGCCAGTCGGTCAGCGGGGGGAGCATCATCGTCCGGCAGCGCGGGACGAGGTTCAAACCCGGGAAGAACGTGGGCATCGGGGGGGATGACACGCTCTTCGCCAAGGTGGGCGGGACCGTCGTCATCGAGCACCGGGGCGGCAACCGATTCGTCTCCGTCACGCCGGCCGCCTAGACCTCATTTCGGATTTCGGACACCCTGTGGGTGCCCGAATTGCGGATTGAAAATCCCAAATCCGAAATCGCAAATCCGAAATGTTCGTTGACACCGCCCGCATCGTGGTCCAGGCCGGGGGGGGTGGTCGCGGCTGCGTGAGCTTCCGCCGCGAGAAGCACGTGCCGCGCGGCGGACCCAACGGCGGGGACGGCGGGGACGGGGGGAGCATCTCCATCGAGGCCAGCCGGTCCTACCAGACCCTCATTGATCAGCGGTATCAACAACTCTACCGCGCCGAGCGCGGCGAACATGGGCGCGGGAAACAACAACACGGGGCGGCCGGCCGCGATCTCGTCATCAAGGTCCCCCTGGGCACCGTGATCCGCGACGCGGACACGGGCGAGATCCTGGCGGACCTCACGGAGGAAGGCCAGCGTGCCCTGGTGGCCAAGGGCGGCAAGGGCGGCCGCGGCAACGCCCACTTCGCCACTCCGACCCGTCAGGCCCCACGCATCGCCGAGCCCGGAACCCCCGGCGAGGGGCGGACCATCCTCCTGGAACTCAAGCTCATCGCGGACGTCGGCCTGGTGGGGCTGCCCAACGCGGGGAAGTCGTCCCTCCTGGCGGCCTTCTCGGCCGCGCGTCCCAAGATCGCCGCCTACCCCTTCACGACCCTCACCCCCAACCTGGGCGTGGTGGACATCCCCCCCTTCGGCGGCTTCGTGGTCGCCGATATCCCCGGTCTCATCGAAGGGGCCGCGGCCGGCGCGGGGCTGGGCATCCGGTTCCTGCGCCACATCGAGCGGACCCGCCTGCTGGTCCACGTCGTGGACGTCTCCGGGCCGGGCGGCGACCCGGTGGCCTCCCTCACGACGGTCGAGCAGGAACTGGCCGCCTACGATCCCCTCCTCCTGCGTCTCCCACGCATCGCAGCCGGCAACAAGATTGACCTCCCGCATGCCGAGGGGCTGTCGCGTCTTCAGAGCCTGTGCGCCTCGCGCGGGATCCGCCTGGTCCCCGTCTCCGCCCTGACGGGCGAGGGGATCCCGGCCCTGGTGGAGGAGATCGCGACCGCGCTTCGGGCAGCGCAACGGACGTCCCGTGACCTCGCGCAAAGCCTCGCCTCCCGCTGATCGCGGGGAATGGCTGGCCCACCCGAGACGGGTCGTCGTGAAGGTGGGCTCGGGGGTGCTGTCCCGCGGGGGGATCAGCCTGCACCGGCCGACGGTCGCCGGGTTGGCGTCGGCCCTGGCGGGGCTGCGAGCGCGGGGGGTGGAGGTCATCCTGGTCTCGTCGGGGGCCATCCTGGCCGGGATGGAGGCCCTGGGTCTCACGGAGCGGCCCCGCGACCTGCCTCTCAAGCAGGCCACGGCGGCCGTCGGGCAAAGCCACCTGATGCGCGCCTACGAGGAGGCGTTCCAGCCTCGCGGGCAACGCGTGGCCCAGATCCTCCTCACCCGGGAGGACCTTCGCCACCGGGGGAGGTACCTGAACGCCCGCAACACGCTCTTCACGCTCCTGCGCCTGGACATCGTCCCCATCGTCAACGAGAACGACAGCGTGGCCGTCCAGGAGATCCAGTTCGGGGACAACGACACCCTCTCGGCCCTGGTGGCCAACCTGGCCGAGGCGGACCTCCTGCTGATCCTGACCGACACCGAAGGGCTGTTCACCGCCGACCCGCGCCGGGATCCGTCCGCGCGACTCATCCCGCTGGTCCGCCCGCAGGACGCCGTGACCTCCTTCTGCGCCGAGGAGGCCGGCAGTGCGGCCAGCATCGGGGGCATGAGCTCCAAGGTGCTGGCGGCCCGGCGTGCCGCCACGGCCGGCATCCCCACGGTGGTGGCCAGCGGCCTGAAGGAGGGGGTACTGGAGGCGGTCCTGCAGGGAGCGGAGGAGGGCACCTTCTTCGTCCCGTCGCGCAGCCGCATGCAGAGCCGGAAGCGCTGGCTCGCCTTCGCCAGCGTGCCCCGCGGGGGGATCGTGGTGGACGCCGGGGCGAGGCGCGCCTTGGTCTCCGGCGGGAAGAGCCTGCTTCCCTCGGGCATTCGCGCGACGCGCCGGAGCTTCCGAGCCGGCGACGCGGTCAGCCTGGTGGACGCCGAGGACCGGGAATTCGCGCGGGGCCTGGCCAACTACAGCCGGGACGAGGTGGAGAAGATCAAGGGGCTCAAGTCCCACGAGATCGCCGCCGTGCTCGGCCACAAGCCGTACGACGAGGTCGTGCACCGGGACAACCTGGTGATCCTGGAAAGCTTGAATGCAACCACAGATGAACGCAGATAAACGCAGATACGGATGGACCCGCAGGTGAACGCCAATGAACGCGAATTCTCAAGGACCGAAACTCCGCACTCCCATCGTCTGTGCCCAATGATCAGCGTTCATCTGCGTGTATCTGCGGTTCCCGTGAGGTTTTTTTCGTGAGCGGGTTTGATATCCGGGCCATGGCGTCCGCCGCCCGGGCGGCCAGCCAGGTGCTGGCCCGCGCCACCGGGGAGACCAAGAATGCGGCGCTCCGCGCCATGGCGGCGGGGCTCCTGGATTCCCGCGAGCGCATCCTGGCCGCGAACGCCGAGGACGTGGCGGTGGCCCGGGCGGAGGCCCATCCCGGCGCGTTCGTGGACCGCCTGACCCTGACGCCCCCGCGACTGGACGCGATGGCGCGGGGCCTCCGGCAGATCGCAGACCTGCCGGATCCCGTGGGCGAGATCACGGGGATGTGGCGGCGCCCCAACGACCTGCAGGTGGGGCGGATGCGGGTCCCCCTCGGCGTAATCGGGATCATCTACGAGTCGCGGCCGAACGTGACGGCCGACGCCGCCGGCCTCTGTCTGAAATCGGGCAACGCCGTCATCCTCCGCGGGGGGCGGGAGGCGCTCCGCACCAATGCCGCCATCGGCGGCATCCTGGCGGCGGCCGTGGCGTCGGCGGGTCTGCCGGAGGCCTCCCTGGCCGTGGTGCCGACGCCGGACCGGGCGGTGGTGAAGGAGATGCTCCTGCTCTCCGGCCTGATCGACCTGATCATCCCGCGCGGCGGGGAGGAGTTGATCCGCATGGTGCGGGAGGGCTCCCACATCCCGGTCATCGCCCACGACAAGGGCCTGTGCCACACCTACGTGGATGCGGGGGCCGACCTCGGCATGGCGGCGGACATCGCCTACAACGCCAAGGTTGAGCGCCCCGGGGTTTGCAATGCCATGGAGACGCTCCTGGTCCACGCCGCGGTGGCCGAGGTCTTCCTGCCGGGCCTGGTCGCCCGCCTGCGGCAGGCCGGCGTGGAGGTGCGAGGCTGTCCGAAGACCCGGGCCCTGGCGCCGGGTGTCCAGCCCGCCACGGAGGCGGACTGGGACACGGAGTACCTCGACCTCGTTCTGTCCATCCGGGTGGTGGACTCCTTCGAGGAGGCGGTGGCCCACATCGCCCGGCACGGCTCGGGGCTGGCGGAGGCCATCGTCACGGCCGACCACGGCCGCGCCATGCGCTTCCTGCGCGAGGTGGATGCCGGCGCCGTGTTCGTGAACGCCTCGACGCGCTTCACCGACGGGTACGAATTCGGGATGGGCGCCGAGATGGGGATCAGCACGCAGAAGCTCCACGCGCGCGGCCCCATGGGCCTGGCCGAGCTGACCTGTCAGAAGTTCATCGTCCTGGGTGCGGGACAGATCCGCGACTCCCGGGGGTAATCCCCGGGTCCGGCCGCAGGAGCGCGATGCGCCTCGGCATCATGGGGGGGACATTCGATCCGATCCACCTGGGCCACCTGCGGGCGGCCGAGGAGATCTACTGGGCCTTCGGCCTGGACCGGATCATCTTCGTCCCGGCGGCCCGTCCGCCCCACAAGGAGGAGGCCGTGGCCGCCTCGGCGCTCCACCGGTACGAGATGGTCTCCCTGGCCACGGTCTTCACGCCGTATTTCACGGTCTCCTCCATCGAGCTGCAGCGACCGGGGACGTCCTACTCCGTGGAGACGGTCCGGGAATTCCAGAAGATGTCCGGGCCGGAGACGACGCTCTACTTCGTGGTGGGGGTGGACGCCTTCCTGGGGATGTCGGCCTGGCGGCAGGCGCGGGAGCTGCTCAGCCTGACCCGGGTCATCGTGACCGCGCGGCCAGGCTGGCGCCTCGACGAGGTGGAGCGGCTGCTCACCCCCGAGCAGGGGAAGATCCTGGGGAACCCCACCTTCCGGTACCTGAAGATCGCCGACATCGATCCCGAGCGGGTGGAGCGGGAGTTCACGCCCCTCCAGGTCCTCCTGGTAGAGGTGGTGTCGCTGGACATCGCCTCCCGGGAGATCCGGCAGTTGGTGGAGGAGGGGCGGAGCATCCGCCACCTGGTGCCGGACACGGTGGCGGCCTACATGGCCAAGAACCGGCTGTACCAGCGGCCGCGACCCGGCCGCTCACGCGCCTAGGCAATCTGGCAACTGGGCAATTTGGCAATCGGGAAGTCGGGTAACCTGGCAACTGGGCAATCGGGCAACCCCGCCATCGGCGGGGCAACCCGGAACTCCTGATTGCCGGATTGCCGGGGACCCAGCCGACCCTGGGCCCGTGGCCCGCCCCGCTCCGCCACGCGGTCCGGGGCGGAGTCGGCAGGGTGCGCCGAATTGCCACTCCGTTGGAGGGACTGCCATCGACTCGACCGAAGTCGTTAAGCTGGCGGCCGATGCCGCGGCGACGGTGAAACCCAGCTACCTGGCCATCCTGGACCTGCGCAGCCTGTGCACCTTCACCGACTACTTCCTGATCGCCAGTGCCAACTCGGCGCGCCAGGTGCGGGCCATCGCAGAGCGTGTGGAGGAGCAACTCGCCAGGGCGAAGGTCCGGATGTCGCATCGCGAAGGGGTAGGCGAGGCGCAATGGATTTTGCTTGACTACCATAATGTCGTGGTTCATATTTTCGCCGACCAAACCCGGGCATTCTACGATCTGGAGCGTCTCTGGGCGGATGCCCCGAAGCAGCAACTGGTCGGCTGACCGACCGGGGCCGATGGCCAGGGGAGGTGGATCCGGATGCTGTCCGGGAGGGCCGTCGAAGGTCCACGCATAATCAACCGAGCGACCGCGATGCCCGACAGGTACGGGGCGGACGCGCGGTGACCAACACCGACCTCGCGGAGGCACAGCGACCGCATCGCTTCCGCGAGGATTTGTATTCCCGGCTGGATTGACGGTCATCGCGCGGGCCGCCGCCCTGATCGCCCAGCCACGGGAGGGAACGAGGATGCCGCTCAAGGGACCCAAGCTGGAGAAATTCAAGCAGCGCCTGCTGGCCAAGCGCAAAGAATTGATCAGCGAGGTCCGGGGGTCCAACGTCGGCAGCCTGGAGACCAGCACCGATGGGATCCAGGACATCGCCGATCAGGCCAGCAGCGCCTACACCAAGGAGTTCCTGCTCTCCATCGGGGATGCGGAACGCCGCATGCTCCGGCAGGTGGACGAGGCGCTGACCAAGATCCGCCAGGACACCTACGGCCGGTGCGAGTCGTGCGGCGAGATGATCAGCGAACGCCGCCTGGAAGCATTGCCCTTCGCCAGGCTCTGCATCGCATGCCAGGAAGAGGAGGAGCGGGCGAAGGCCAGGAGCTGACCTCGCACGCCCCCCGCGTCGGGCCGCCCGATCCGCGGTGGCGGGTCCGGACCACCGGCGCGTTGGCTCTCGGGGATGCCGCGTGCACGGATCGAATGGCCGGCAGGCCCTTCCCCTCGGACCCAGGGATCGCGTCCGATCCCGTGCCTGCATGTCGTCACCTTCCTCTCCGCATTCCCGAACATCCGGGGTTGTCCTCGACGCGATGACCCGCCTTCCGCTGGTTCCCGACATTCCGCACTCGTCTTCCCGTGAGCGTGGCACGGCAATCGTCCCCTGGCTCTGGCTCCAGGTGGGGACGCTGGTCGTCGCCCGCCGGGCGTGGGCCCAGGCGGAGGGCGCAGGACGCTCCCTCCTCGACGAACTGTGGCAACGACTGGCCGAGATCCAGCTGGTGGCCAACAATCCCGTGGTGCTGCAGTACGGGGCCTATGCGGTCGGGGGGATCGTGGTGCTGTGGGTCCTCTCGCGCCTGCCCCGGCTGCTGCGGCGGACGGGGGGAGGGGCGGTGGCAGCCCCCTCCCGGTCCCAGAATCTCCGGGAGGCGCGGCGGGCTGCCCGTCGGGGCGATCCCGTGCAGGCGGGACGGTTCTTCGAGGCGGCCGAGGACTGGGAGAGCGCGGCCGAGTCATACGAGCGCGGGCGGGCCCTGGCGGATGCGGCCGGCGCCTGGGAGCGGCTGAACCAGACCGCCAAGGCGGCGCGACTGTACGAGCAGGCGAACGAGCCGTCCAAGGCGGCCGACCTGTTCCTCCGGCTCGGGAATCCTGCCCGGGCGGCCGGCCTGCTCCAGAAAGCCGGGCAGGAGGTCAAGGCCGCCGAGGCCTACGAGCGGGCCGGGGACCTGGAGCGGGCCGCGGGGCTGTACGCCAAGCACGAGGTCTTCGACCGGGCCGGGGAGCTCCTGGCCAGGCTGGGCCAGCAGGCGTCGGCGGCCGAGCTTTTCGAGCGCGCCCTGCGCCGGCTGGTCGTGCGCCAGGGGGTCGAGCTGTCCGCGGAGGCCACCCAGGCCCGGCAGGCCCTGGCGCGGCGCTGCGCCGAGCTCTACGTCCGAGGCCAACAGCCGGCCAAGGCGGCGGCGGTCCTGCGCGAGCACGGGTTGGAGCTGGACGCGGCGGAGTATTTCTGCCAGGCGGGCGACTGGGAGACCGGGCTGGACATCTTCCTCCGCCATCGGCAGTTCGATCGCGCCGCCGCGGCCTGTCAGGCCCAGGGGGCGGAGGACCGGCTTCACCTCGTGCAGGGGGAGCGCTTGGCGGCCGACGGGCGCGAGCGGGACGCCGCCCGCGAGTTCGAGGCCGGGCAGGCGTGGTGGCGGGCCGCGGAGATGTACGAGCGGGCCCGGGACTACGCCAAGGCGGCCCAGATGTACGGGCGCCACGGGGATGACGAGCGGGCCGCCGAGATGCACGCGGCCGCGGGAGAGCCCGCCCAGGCCGCGGCCGCGCTGGACCGGTTGGGGAAGCCGAAGGAGGCGGCCCGTTACTACCAGGAGGCGGGGGCGATCGAACAGGCGGCCAGGGCCCTGCAGGCGGCCGGCGACTTCTTCGGGGCGGGGTGCCTCTGGATGCAGGCCCAGGCCCCGGACGAGGCGGTGGCCCTCCTCCAGCAGGTGAGCCCGGAGTCCGAGCGGTACCTGGAGGCCACGATCGCACTGGGGGACCTGTTCCTGGAGCGGCAGCTCTATGGCCCGGCCCGGGAGAAGTTCGAGAGGGCGGCCGCCCTGCGCGCCATCGCGCCGGACTTCATCCATCCCACCTACCAGCTCGCCGTGATCCACGAGCGGCAGGGAGACTTGCCGAAGGCCCTGGCCCTCTACGAGAAGGTGATGGCCGAGCAGCTCGGCTACCGGGACGTCCAGGCCCGGGTGGCCGATCTGCGGGAGCGCCTGGCCCAGGCGACCCCGGTCCTGCCCGGCGGAGAGGCGACGCAGGTCGTGGCCCCGCCCGCGCGCACGCGCTACCGCCTCATCCGGGAACTGGGCCGGGGGGGCATGGGGATCGTGTACCACGCGGAGGATGTGCTCCTGCAGCGCCCCGTGGCCTACAAGGTGCTGCCCGACGCCATCCGCGAGGATCCCAAGGCCCTGGAGTACTTCCTGCGCGAGGCGCGCATCGCCGCCTCCCTCCAGCATCCCAACATCGTCACGATCTACGACGCCGGGCAGGCGGCCGACGAGATCTACATCGCCATGGAGTACGTCGAGGGCCGCTCGCTCCAGGAGATCCTGGACCAGGTCCCGACCCTGCCCCTGCCGCAGGCCCTGGCGCTCTTCCGCCAGGCCTGTGTGGGCCTGGCCCACGCCCACGGGCAGAATGTCGTCCACCGCGACATCAAGCCGGCCAACATGATGATCACCCCGGGCGGCGTGGTGAAGCTCATGGACTTCGGCTTGGCGGCGGTGGTCACCGAGGCCATGGCCAAGGTGACCTCGGTGCGGGGTACTCCCTTCTACATGGCACCGGAGCAGATCCTGGGCGAGGAAATCTCGGCCCTGACGGATCAGTACGCCCTGGGCTGCACGCTCTACCACATGGTGACGGGCCGGCCTCCCTTCGTCGAGGGGGACGTCCTGTACCATCACATCCACACGGCTCCCGTGTCCCCGCGCGAGCGGAATCCGCGGATCCCGGCCTGGCTGGACGCCATCCTGCTGCGGACCATGCTGAAGGATCGCACCCGACGCTTCCCCTCCGTGGGCGTCCTGCTCCAGGAGGTGGACCGCTGCCTGGCGGGGGCCCGCGGGAACGGGCCGCTGTCCGGGACGGTCACCCCCTGAGGGGGGCCGGTGAGCCGCTTCGGCCCCCGCGACCTCCTGGCCGCCCTCCTCCATCTGGTCTTCCCCACCCCCTGCCACGTCTGCCGGCAGCCCCTGGCCCTCGACCACGTGAGTGGGCTGTGCGGGCGCTGCTGGGGCGCCCTGGAGCGCATGCCGGCGGAGGGCTGCCTGCGCTGCGGCTGGCCCTTTCCCGGCCCGGCCGGAGTTGGCGGAGCGGAGCGCCCCCTGTGCCAGCGCTGCCGGGAGACGCGGGACCACTTCCGCACGGCGCGGGCGGCCCTGCGCTACCGGGACGAGGGGGTCGCCCGCGCCGCCATCCTGCTGGCGAAGCATGGTCGGCGCTTTTCCCTGTTGCGGCACCTGGCGGGGGTCCTGGCCGAGGACGCTCCCCGCCGCCTGTCCCTGACGGACTGGGATGGGCTGGTGCCGGTGCCGCTCCACTGGACGCGGCGCTGGCGGCGCGGATTCAACCAGGCCGAGGTGCTGGCGCGGGCCGTGGGACGGCGCCACGGGATCCCGGTGCTCAGGCGTGCGCTCCTCCGGGTGCGGGCCACGCCACCCCAGCAGGGCGACGTCGCGGCCCGCCGCAGGAACGTGGGCGACGCCTTCGTCGTGGCCAGCCCCTCCCGCGTGGCGGGTCGGCGCCTCCTGCTGGTGGACGACGTGTTCACCACGGGCGCCACCGCCGACGCCTGCGCGCGAATATTATTGCGGGCCGGTGCCGCCGATGTCGGTGTCCTCACCCTCGCCCGGGTGGAGTGACACGGGCGGCTCCGGCCCGCGACCTGCGGGCGGGCGCCATTGATGTCGGCGTCCCGACCCTGGCGCGGGTCGACTGACGGGCGCAGTCGCTCCCGGGTGGCCGCGGCCGCGCCCCCGAGGGGGCGGACGCATGTTCACCCTGCCGGACGAGCGGGAACTGCTGCCCCGTTACCCTTTGACATTTCCGGCCGCGTGCTCTAGCATCGCCGCTGCTCTGGCGATCACGGAACCCCGCGGCGGAAGCGGGTGCGGCCTCATTCGTCGATCATGGCAAGGAGGTCCGGTATGGCAACCTGCGTTGGCATCAATGGCTTCGGTCGGATCGGCCGCAACTTCTTCCGCGCGGCCTGCCAGGATCCGGCCATCGAGATCGTGGCGGTCAACGACATCACCGACGCCCGGACCCTGGCGCACCTGCTGAAGTACGACTCGGTGCACGGGGGCTTCAAGGGGACGGTGGAGGCCAAGGACAACGCCCTGGCGGTGAACGGCAGGACGATCCAGGTCTTCGCCAGCAAGGACCCCGCCGCCCTGCCCTGGAAGGACCTGGGGGTCCAGATCGTCGTGGAGTCCACGGGCCGCTTCACCGATCGCGCCGGCGCGGGCAAGCACCTGGAGGCCGGCGCCCGAAAAGTCGTCATCTCGGCCCCGGCGAAGGACGAGGACATTACCATCGTCCTGGGCGTGAACGAGGCCCGCTACGACCCCGCGAAGCATCACATCATCTCCAACGCCTCCTGCACCACCAACTGCCTGGCGCCGGTGGCCAAGGTGGTCCTGAAGGCCTTCGGGATCAAGCATGGCTTCATGACCACGATCCACGCCTACACCAACGACCAGCAGATCCTGGACCTGCCCCACAAGGACCTGCGCCGGGCCCGCGCGGCGGCCATGTCCATGATCCCCACCAGCACGGGCGCGGCCAAGGCGGTGGGCCTGGTGCTGCCCGAGCTGAAGGGGAAGATGCACGGCCTGGCCATCCGCGTGCCGACCCCCAACGTCTCCCTGGTGGACCTGGTGGCGGAGACGGAGAAGGTCGCCAGCGTGGAGGAGGTCAACAACGCCCTGCGCAAGGCGGCCGAGGGGGAATTGCAGGGGATCCTGGGCTTCTCGGAGGAGCCGCTGGTCTCCGTGGATTTCAACGGCAACGCGCTCTCCTCGATCGTGGACGGCCCCTCGACCTCGGTCATGGACGGCACCATGGTGAAGGTCCTGGCCTGGTACGATAACGAGTGGGGCTACTCCTGCCGGGTGCGTGATCTGATCAAGTTCATCGCCAAGGGGCTGTAACGGGACGACGCAGGACGGGCCGGCCCCCGCTTGTCCGGGGATGACCGCCGTGTGACGGGAGGCGATCCCCGGGGACGCCCGGAGCGGGACGGTCCCGAGGCGGTCGCCTGGCCGCTTCGAGCGGGCCGGCGCGCCAGGCATGGCATTGCAGTTCCCCACGGATGATCGGAGGAGGGCGATCAGGACGTGGCGGGGACACCGAGCGGAGGTGTCAGCATGGCAAAAGTCTCGATCGCCGATCTCGATCTCACGGGCAAGCGGGTCCTGATCCGCGTGGACTTCAACGTCCCGCTGGACGCGAAGCAGGAGGTGACCGACGCTACCCGGATCCGGGCGGCGCTTCCCACCATCCGCCATGCCCTGGGGCAAGGGGCCAAGGTCCTGCTGATCTCGCACCTGGGCCGGCCCAAGGGGAAGGTGGTCCCGAGCCTGAGCCTGGCGCCCGCGGCCGCGCGGCTGTCCCAGCTCTTGGGGCAGCCGGTGGCCATGGCGTCCGATTGCATGGGGGACGCGGTGAAGGCGGCCGTGGCCCGGCTCGGGCCGGGCCAGGCGCTGATGCTGGAGAACTGCCGCTTCCACGCCGGGGACGAGAAGAACGACGAGGCGATGGGGCGGGCCCTGGCGGCGCTATGCGATGTCTTCGTGAACGACGCCTTCGGCGCGGCGCACCGGGCCCACGCCTCCACGGTGGGGGTGACGAAGTTCGTGCCGACCTCCGCCTGCGGGTTCCTCATGGCCAAAGAGCTGGAGTATCTCGGACGCGCCGTGACGAATCCCGCCCGCCCCTTCGTGGCCGTCCTGGGAGGGGCCAAGGTCTCGGACAAGATCGGGGTGCTGAAGAACCTGGTGGCCAAGGTGGACGTACTGCTGGTGGGCGGCGGGATGGCCTACACCTTCCTGAAGGCGCAGGGGATGGAGGTCGGCGCGTCGCTCCTGGAGGCGGACAAGCTGGACGTGGCCCGGGCCATTCTGGACGAAGCGCGGGCCAAGGGCATCACCTTCCTGCTTCCCATGGACCACGTGGTCGCGGAGCGGGCGGAGGCCACGGCGGCGACGCGCCTGGCGGACAGCACCGCCATCCCGCCGGGCTGGATGGGGCTGGACATCGGTCCCAAGGCCCGCGAGGCCTTCACCAAGCTGATCCGGGGCGCCAAGACCGTGGTCTGGAACGGCCCCATGGGCGTCTTCGAGCTGGCCCCGTTCCGCGAGGGCACCTTCGCCGTGGCGCGCGCCATCGCGGCCTCGGGGGCCACCTCCATCGTGGGCGGGGGGGACTCGGTAGCCGCGGTGGCCCAGGCGGGGGTGGCGGACAAGATCAGCCACATCTCCACGGGCGGCGGCGCCTCGCTGGAGTTCCTGGAGGGGATCGAGCTGCCGGGGGTCGCGGCGCTGACGGACAAGCACTGATCTGTCGAATGGTCGAGTGGTCAATACGTCAATTCGTCGTTACAGTCCGCAGGGACGAATGGACTGATTGACGATTTGACCAATTGACTGGGAGGAGCGATGCGACTCCCGATGATGGCCGGCAACTGGAAGATGTACCGGACGGCCCGCGAGGCCGCGCAGGCGATCCGGACCCTGCGGGGCCTGGTGGCCGATGCGGCCGAGGTGGACGTGGTGGTCTGCCCCCCCTTCACGGCGCTGCCGGCCGCGCTGGAGGCGGCGTCGGGCTCGCGAATCGGCATCGGGGCCCAGGACTGCCACTGGGAGAAAGAAGGGGCCTACACCGGCGAGGTGGCGGTGCCGATGCTCGCCGACCTCGGGTGCAGCCACGTCATCGTGGGCCACTCGGAGCGCCGGCAGCTCTTCGGCGAGACCGACGCCACGGTGGATCGGAAGATCGAGGCCGTGCTGGCCCACGGGCTCGCCTGCATCGGCTGCCTGGGCGAGACGCTGCAGGAACGGGAGGCGGGGCAGACGCTCCCGGTCCTGGAACGGCAGCTGCGGGGCGGATTCGCCCGGCACCTCCACTCGCCGCGCCTGGTGATCGCCTACGAGCCGGTCTGGGCCATCGGCACCGGGCGCACGGCGACGCCGGAGGAGGCCCAGGAGGCGCACGCCTTCCTCCGCGGGCTAGCGGCGGCCGTGGCGGGCCCGGACGTGGCCGCGGGCATCCGGATCCTATACGGACGGCGCGCTGGTGGGCGGGGCGAGCCTGGATCCGTCGTCCTTCGCCCGGATCGTGAATTTCCGCGGATAGAAGGGGGCCGAATCGTTCGGCCCCCTGGCATCAGTGGGGAGGTTGCATGTACATCGCGCTCTCGATTCTTCATCTCCTGGTGACCCTGGGCCTGATCCTGATCGTGCTGCTCCAGAGCGGCAAGGGGGCGGACATCGGCGCCGCCTTCGGCGGCGGCTCGAGCCAGACGGTCTTCGGGGGCCGCGGGGCCGCCACGTTCCTGTCGAAGCTGACCAGCGCCCTGGCCATCCTGTTCATGCTGACCTCGCTCACGCTGACCATCCTGGCCTCGCAGCGCGGGACCTCCACGGTCGTCGGCGAGGATCGCCCGAAGCCGGCGCCATCCACCCCGGCCGCCCCCGCCCCCGCCGTTCCGGGGCCCCAGAAGCCGTAGTGACCGGATCGCGTCCGCCGCGCCCGAAGTCTCCGTCCGCGCCGGGGCTCCTCCCGCTCCTGGTGCTGTTCGCCCTGCTCCTCCTGGGCGCCTGCGCCCGCTCGGAGCCGGCCGCCGAGCCGGCCGCCGGGGAGGGGGGACCGGCCTACGGCGACACCCTCGTCGAGGCCTCCATCGGCGACATCAGCGGCCTCATCCCCAATATCACCAGCGACTCGGCCTCCCACGAGATCGGCAACCTGATCTACGCCAATCTGGTCCGCACCGACAAGGAGCTGCGGCTGGAGGGGGAACTGGCCGAGCGATGGGAGATCTCCCGGGACGAGCTGACCATCACCTTCCACCTCCGGAAAGGCGTCAAGTGGCACGACGGGGTGGAGGTCACCGCGGAGGACGTGGATTTCACCTATCGCTACATGATCGACCCCAGGACGCCGACGGCCTACGCCGAATCGTTCCGCCAGATCCGGCGCGCCGAGGTGGTGGATCGCTACACCTACCGGGTGACCTACGAGAAGCCGTATGCGCCGGGCCTCTTGTCCTGGGGCATCTGGATCCTCCCCCGCCACATCCTGGAGGCCCCCTGGAAGGCGGGGGTGGACCTCCGGACGACGCCGCAGAACCGCCACCCCGTCGGCAGCGGCCCCTACCGGTTCCGGGAGTGGAAGACCGGGGAGAAGGTCGTCCTGGAGGCGAACCCCGACTACTTCGAGGGCCGCCCGTACATCAAGCGGGTCGTCTACCGGATCATCCCCGACCAGTCCACCATCTTCCTGGAGCTGAAGGCCAGGAACATCGACATGGCCGGCCTGTCGCCGATCCAGTACCGGCGGCAGACCGACTACCCGGCCTTCCGCAAGGGCTTCAACCGGTACCGGTACCTGGCCAACGCCTACGCCTACCTGGGATTCAACCTGCTGGACCCCCGCTTCCAGGACAAGCGCGTGCGCCAGGCGATGGCCTCCGCCATCAACAAGCCGGAGATCATCGAGGGGGTGCTTTTGGGCCTGGGTCGCCCGGCCGTGGGGCCCTACAAGCCGGGGACCTGGTGGTACAAGGAGAACGTGAAGACCTATCCCTTCGACCCGGAGCGGGCCAAGGCGTTGCTGGCCGAGGCGGGATGGAAGGACACCGACGGGGACGGCCTCCTGGACAAGGATGGCCAGCCCTTCCGCTTCACCATCCGGACCAACCAGGGGAACCTGGTGCGGCAGCAGACGGCCGAGATCGTCCAGCGGCGCCTCCGGGCCGTGGGGATCGACGTGCAGATCCACGTGGTGGAGTGGGCGGCCTTCATCAACACCTTCATCCGCAAGAAGAATTTCGAGGCCATCATCCTGGGCTGGGGCCTGGGCATGGACCCGGACCAGTACGACATCTGGCACTCCAGCAAGACGGGGCCGGACGAGTTGAACCACATCTCGTACAAGAACCCCAAGGTGGACGCCCTGCTGGAGGCCGGGCGGCGGACCTTCGACGAGGCGAAGCGCAAGGCCATCTACGGGGAACTCCAGGACGTCCTGGCGGAGGAGCAGCCGGTGGTCTTCCTGTACGTCCCGGACGCCTTGCCCGTGGTCTCCGCCCGGGTATGGGGGGTCGAGCCCGCCCCGGCCGGGATCAGCTACAACTTCACCAAGTGGTACGTGCCCGCGAACCTGCAGCGGTACACGCGCTGAGTGTTTGATTTCATAGGTTCGTGTCGCGTTGGCCGCGACCAACCCGACACGAATCGCCCTTGAGAACGGTTGTACCCGTCGCACAACCAGTGATGGCTTGGTTGAGTCGTTTCCCAAGACAACATTGAACGCATTCATCAAGGGCGATCCGTATCGGGTAAGACCCGATGCGGACTTCTGAAATCAAGCACTGAGGACGGCCCATGCTGACCTACCTGATCCGGCGCCTGCTCATCTCCATCCCGCTCCTCCTGGGGATCCTGTGCCTGTCCTTCCTCATGCTGAAGCTGGCGCCGGGCGAACCGGGCGTCATCCAGCAGGACCTTCAGGCGCGGGCCACGGGCGCCCAGCGAGAGACCCTGCGCCAACTGTACGGCCTGGACAAACCGATCTACGTGCAGTTCGGGCGCTGGCTGTGGCGGGTCATCCGCCTGGACTTCGGACGGTCCTACAGCCCTGACGGGCGCGCGGCGCTGGACAAGATCGCCGAGCGGATCCCCATCACGTTGGGGCTGAACGTCCTGGAACTGCTCATCATCTTCTCCGTCGCCGTGCCACTGGGCATTCTCTCCGCGACCCGCCAGTACTCCGCCTTCGACAAGTCCATGACGCTGTTCGTGTTCGTCGGGTTCGCCACGCCGGACTTCTGGCTCGCGCTGCTCATGATGATCCTGTTCGGCGTGCAACTGGGCTGGCTGCCCATGTCGGGCCTCCGGTCCCTGAACTTCGAGTACCTGGATTTCTGGGCGCAGGTCTGGGACATCCTCTCGCATCTCCTCTTGCCCGTTCTGGTGGCCTCCTTCGGGGGCCTGGCGTACCTGTCGCGCCTGATGCGGGGAAGCCTCCTGGAGGTCGTCCGCCAGGACTACATCCGCACGGCGCGGGCCAAGGGCCTGCCCGAGGGGGACGTGATCTACAAGCATGCGGTGCGCAACGCGGTCATCCCCGTGGTCACGCTCTTGGGGATGATGCTCCCGGGCCTCCTCGGCGGCAGCGTGTTCATCGAGACGGTGTTCGCCATCCCCGGCATGGGGCAGCTTTTCGTCCAGAGCGCCTTCTCCCGGGACGAGCCGGTGCTCATGGCCCTGATCGTCATCGGGGCCAGCCTGTCGCTCCTGGGCAACATCCTGGCCGACGTCTCCTATGGCCTGGTGGACCCGCGGATCCGGGTTTCCGGACGGGAGGCGCGCTAGCGTGTCGGGATTCAGGAGAGTCAAGGGGACCGGGCAGATCCTGGAGGAGGGGATCCCGTCCACGGGACGCCCGGCGCTCCGGCGAGGCTTCTTCTGGCGGCAATTCCGCAGGAACCAACTGGCGGTCTGCGGCGGGGCCGTGGTTCTGGTCATGACGGTCGCCGCCCTGCTCGCCTCGGTGCTGGCCCCCTACGATCCCGGCGCCTACGACGTGACGCAGATCCTGATGCCGCCCGGCCCGGCCCACTGGCTGGGGACCGACCAGATCGGCCGCGACGTCCTGAGCCGGATGCTGTTCGGGGCGCGCATCTCCATGGCGGTGGGGTTCGTCTCCGTCGGGATCGCCGTGGTGGTGGGGACGCTCTTCGGCACGGTGGCGGCCTATTACGGGGGCCGGGTGGACGAGGTGCTCATGCGATTTGTGGACCTCATGCTCAACTTCCCGCGCCTGTTCCTCCTGCTCACCCTGATCGCCTTGTTGCGCCCCAGCATCTGGGTCATCATGGCCGTCATCGGACTCACCGGGTGGATGGGCCTCGCCCGGCTGGTCCGGGGCGAGATCCTGAGCCTGAAGGAGCGGGAGTTCGTCCTGAGCGCCCGCGCCCTGGGTGCGCGCGATCCCCGGATCATGTTCCGCCACATCCTCCCCAATGCCCTGGTCCCCGTCCTGGTCTCCGCCACGCTGGGGGTGGCCGGCGCCATCCTGGCCGAGTCGGGCCTCTCCTTCCTTGGCCTGGGGGTGCAGCCGCCGACGCCGAGCTGGGGGAACATCCTCATCGAGGGGAAGGCCAACATCGAGATCGCCTGGTGGCTCTCGGTCTTCCCCGGTCTGGCCATCCTGCTGACGGTCCTGGCCTACAACCTCCTGGGCGAAGGACTGCGGGACGCGCTGGATCCCCGCCTGCGACAATAATTGTCCGATTTGCGATTTGGGATTGTGGATTTTCGATTTCCGGACGGGACCCCGCGGTTTCCACGGGCAGTCGGCAATCGGCGATCGTCAATCGAAAATCGACAATCTCATGCGCGTCGATTGACCACGGCGATGCCGGCGGCCACCAGGACGAGTCCGGCCACCAGCCCGGGCGTGATCGGATCACCCAGGAGGATTCGGCTCAGCAGGACCCCGGAAATCGGCGTGAGGAAGATGAAGGCGGAGAGCTGGCCGACCTGGAGCCGCCGCAGGAGCGTGGTCCAGGCCACGAAGGTGAGCCCGGCGATCAGGGACCCGTGATAGAGAAAGGCCAGGGCGATCCGGACATCCACGTAGAAGACCAGCCGGGGCTCGAAGAGCCAGTTGGCCAGGAAGAACCAGGGCAGGGCGATGAGCATCTGGTACAGCGTCAGGACGAAGGGCTCCGTCCGGGAGACCAGGTGCTTCATGTAGATGCTCTGGAGGGCCCACCCGACCGCTGCCACCGAGACCAGGCCGTCTCCCAGGAGCGTCCCCCAGTTTCCCCCGCCCAGGCGCTCGCCGAAGACCACCAGCAGCCCCATGAACGAGAGCAGGATCCCGCCGGCGCGGGTGGGCGTCAGGCGCTCCCCGGGCACCAGGAAGTGGGCCAGGAGGACGGTATATACCGGCTGGGTGAACATGAAGACGGCGGACCGGCTGGCGGAGGTGAGATTCAGCCCGAGGAAAAAGACACCATGCTGCACGACGAACAGCGCACCCAGGGCCAGGAGGTGCGGCCACAGGCCCGGTTCCACGGTGAGGGACACCCGGCGAACCCGCGCGAAGAGGACGATGGAGAGGCTGGCCAGCAGGAACCGAAACCCGCCGGTCGCCAGGGGCGGCACGCCCTGGAGTCCAACCTTCATGGCCACCATGTTCCCGCCCCAGAGAGTGCACAGGAACAGGATGAACGCGACGGTTCTCCAGGAGGGAGGCGCCCCCCCGAGATCCCTCGGGGTGCCCGGTCCGGCGGATCGTCTGCCGCCCCCTGCTCCCTGTGGATCCCATCTGCCTCCCTCGTCGCCCGCGGTGGCAAGGCCCATGACTAGAAGCCGCTCTTCGGTTCATACCACATGGCGACCAGCACACTCTCTTCGCGCGTCGTCTGGTTGGGGTAGACGTGAACGTCCCGCTGGATGGTCACCAGCTTCGGGTTGGCCCTCAGCCACTGATTGATCTCCCCCTCCAGGTGGGCGAGATCCACCAGCTTCTCGTCGAACAGCTTGATCTGCACGTGAGACCTCCTTCCCGGTTGTCCCGTCAGGTCCAGGGCCAGGCCACGCGGCGTGGAAGCCTAGGGGGATCGCCAACGGCGCGTCAAGGGGTTTTTCCGGGGGCTTCGGAATGGTCGAAAGGCGGGGCGTGGGGGCTTTCCCCGGCCGCGATGCCTGAGGGCAGGAGGTTCATCCATGTGCTTTCGTGTTGACTTCTGTTTGAATCTGTGAGCGAATGGCACCGCGCACATCGCCCCGGCCGGGGCGATGTGCAGGGGGACGCGGATGCCTGGAGGAGCGGATGGCGGCCGCCCGGATTGACCCACACTGGCGCTACCACGACCTGCGGGCCATCCTGCTGGAGAATGCCCGCCTGCGCCTCACCATCCTGCCCGAGGTCGGGGCGAAGATCTCCGATTTCATCTGCAAGCGCTCCGACCGGAACCTGCTGTGGCAGAACCCCCGGCTGGCGCCTCGCCTGCCCGCCTTCGGCGGCAATTTCGACGACTGGTGGAGCGGGGGCTGGGACGAGGTCTTCCCCACCTGCGACATCAGCACCTACCAGGGTGAAACCTACCCCTACCTGGGGGAACTCTGGTCGCTTCCCTGGGCCTGGGAGGTCGAGGAGGCCGGCCCGTCCGCCGTCAGGCTGTATCTCACGCGGACGACGATTATCGCAACGGCACGGATGGAGAAGTGGATTCGCCTGGAAGCGGACGAACCGGTCGTCCGCTTCCGGCACCGGCTGACCAACCTCGGGACCCGGCCCATGGATTTCGTGTGGGGGATCCACCCCTGCTTTCGCATCGAGGCGGGCTACCGGATTGACGCTCCGGCCCGGGTCGGGGTCATCGGCCACACGGCGACAGCCCCCTTCGGACCGGTGGGGACGACGTACCCGTGGCCGAACCCCGACATCTGCACCGTTCCGCGGACGACCCAGGGCTGGTGCGAGGGGCACTACGCGACCGAAATGACCGACGGGTGGGTCGCCCTGACGGACCCGAAGGCCGAGGTGGGGATCGGCCTCGTCTTTCCGCGTGACGTGTTCCCGGTCCTGTGGTGCTGGATGGTCTATGGCGGGTGGCGCGGCCACTACCATGCGGCGCTGGAGCCCTGGACGGGCTGGCCGCACCAACTGGACAAGGCGGTAGCGGCGGGACGACACCGGACCCTGGCGCCGGGTGAATCGCTCGAGTGCGAGACCATGGCGGTTGTTTATAGCGGGGTGCATGCGAGACCATGGCGGTTGTTTATAGCGGGGTGCAATCTGTCACCTCGATCGGGTGGGACGGCCATGTTCGTGGGTGACGGTGAAACCGCAAATGCACGCAATGTACCTTGACACCGAAGAAACGGCCGGGTCCCGCATTATTCTGACTCCATCGCCGTATGGCCACCCCGCGCAGCCGCACCGAGCGGCGTCATGTGTCCGGGGCCGCCCGTGTGATCCCGCGCCAGTCCCGTGGCTCATCTGTTCCTCCGCCACGGGTCCTTGGAGCGGTTTCGTCTAGATACCATTCCATCGGCTGCGGCATGCTCCTGCCGCTGTCGGCGATCCCCTGCGCCCTCTCGTGAGAGCGCCGAACGACGGGGGAGGACGGGTGGGCTACGTCGAGCTGAAGGGCCTGAACAAGAGCTTCGCTGGCAAGCCCGCGGTGCGGGATTTTGGGCTGAGCATGGAGAAGGGTGAGTTCGTTTCGCTCCTGGGCCCCTCCGGCTGCGGCAAGAGCACGACCCTGCGGATGATCGCCGGGTTCGAGGATCCCGACTCGGGCGAGGTCTGGCTCGGCGAGCAGAACGTGCTGGATCTGCCGCCGAACCGGCGCGGGATG
>JACPAT010000101.1 GCA_016180655.1 Candidatus Methylomirabilota bacterium
AATCTAGCACGGCAACGATCCGGAATCAAAGACAGGAGAGCGATCTCGGTTTTCGTGGTGAGATCGGGGAACTGCATTTCATTTTCCAGGGCATCGCAGGACCGGGTCGATCCTGAGTGCCCGGTGCATGGTGCGGCTTGCGCCTTTTGGCACAGGCCTTGGTGCCTCTTGGCACAATCTCGTCCCATTGATTGCCTGCAAACCCGGTTGTCTGTCCAATGCGACAAATTCACATCGCCTGAACCTCTTGAGAAATAAGCGCTGAAACCGATTTCGGCTTCGGCACCCTTGTTCCCCTCGTCGTGGCACCCCCCTTGCTCACCCTTGCGAGAGTTCAGGCAGCCGATTGGCGTACCACGTTCTCTCCGCGCCTGGCCATGCGGGCCTCGAAGGGATTTGACAGGGGGGTATATGAAGACGCCATCTCCCACCAGCGAGACCGAGATCATCCTGTTGGCCATCGCGAAGGAGAAACTGTCCTTCGGCCACCTGGCCCAGGAAGTGGATTCGGAGGAGCTGCTGGACCTGCTGCAGACCCTGCGGGCCGAGGAAGAAGATCATCGGACCCGCCTGCGATCCCTGCTCTATGGGCTGGAGGCGGATCGGCCGGTCGTCGCCAAGTGGCTGCGATCCATCCGCCGCATGATTCCCGCAGCGCAGTGGCACTGAGGGACGGCTTCCGGTGAAACCAGGGTGGGGGAGGATGAACTGGCGGCACGCGGCGCAGGGGATCGCCATGGTCCTGCTGGCTGCGGCGGTCGGCCCGGAGTCGGTCCGCGCCGACGGGGATCACGGCGCCGCCTCGCGCGTGATCCGGTCGGAGCTGGGAGGTGGACGGTATGACCTCTGGATCACCCTGACCCCCAGCCCCCTCCTGGCCGGCCAGCGGGCGGTCATCAAGGCCCAGATCATTGATCGCGCCAGCGGGGCGACGGTGCCCGGCGGCCGGGTGCAGATGGCGATCCCCGATTGGATGCCTCCTTCCCTGCGCCAGGTGAGTGCGGTGCCAGGGACCGCCCTGCAACAACTCCAGGACGAGACGGAGCAAGAGCGGCTCGAAGCCATCCGGGCCCTGCAAGCGAAAGTCCGGGCGACCGCCAATGTCGGGCAGGTCCTGCCCACGCTGGCAACCGAGGTGGCGCCCGGCGTGTACGCACTAGAGTTCACCCCGCTCGCCGCCGAGCCGTACGATCTTCAGGTCACGTTCCTGGATCCGACGGACCGGTCGCTTCCGGATCGTCCGCCCGTGACCGTGTCCCTTCCGGTAAGCTGGGAATGGCCGGTCAATCCCCGGCTGATATTGGTGGCCGTGATCATCGCGGCGACGGCCGCGGGGGGCCTGATCATCCTGCGGGTCCGCGGCGATGCATTGGCGCCCGGTGAGCGATTCAACTTCCTCACGCTTCCCTGGCTGCGGCGCCTGGTCACGGCGCGCGGCTTTCAGCCTGCCATCCAGATCCCGCTCCTCCTGTTCTTCGCCATCCTCGTATTCGTGGGACTGGCTGACACGCCGCTGGCCGGGCGGAACCTGGCCACCAAGCTCACCTGGACGATCTGGTGGGCCGGCATCATCTTCACCTTCATCCTGGTCGGCCGGCTCTGGTGCCTGATGTGCCCCATCGGGGCGGTCAACGAATGGACGTCACGCCTGGCCCAGCCCACCCGCAAGTGGCCCAAGCCCCTCCGGAACCTGTGGATCGCCAACGGGACCTTCATCCTGCTCACCTGGGCGGACGTGCAACTGGGCGTCGTCCGGGATCCGCGGGTCACGGCCGGGATCATCCTCCTGCTGCTGGTCAGCGCAGTCCTGACCGGGCTGTTCTTCCAGCGGCGGACCTTCTGCCGCTACCTCTGTCCCATCACCGGCCTCATCGGGATCTACTCCATGCTGGCCCCGCTGGAGCTGCGCGCCAAGCGCTGCGAGACCTGCCACTCCCACAAGGACAAGGAATGCTTCGTGGGCGGCCCGGTGAGCGTCGGCTGTCCCATGTTCGAGCGCGTATGGGAGATGGACAGCAACGCCTACTGCAACCTGTGCTTCGAGTGCGTGAAAGGCTGCCCGCAGGACAACCTGGTCCTCCGCGTGCGGACCTTCGGCGCGGACCTGTGGGCGGCAAGCCGGCGGCACCTGGACGAGGCCTACCTCGCCGTCGTGCTGGCCGGCGCCAGCCTGTTCCTCACGAGCGAGATGGTGCAGCCCTGGCACGACACCCTGGACGCGGTCGTCGGCCGGCTGCCCCTCCAGGCGCTCGGGATCACCAGCCACAAGACCGTGGAGGCGCTGGTCAACTCGACCATGTTCCTGGTCGTCGCGCTGGTCCTGATCCCCCTCGCGGTCCTGGCGGCCGCGGCCGTGGCCCAGCGTCTCCTCGCGTGGGCCGGCAAGACCCATGATCTCTCCGAGATCTTCACGGTGTTCGGCTACATGTTCGTCCCCATCGGACTGAGCATGCACCTGGCGCACAACCTACACCACCTGATCGACGAGGGGCCAGGGATCCTGCCGGTGATCCAGCGCACCATTCACCGGTTCACGACCTTCTCGCTCGGCGTGCCGGCGTGGAACCTGCCGCCTCTCCTGTCCCACGAGGTCGTCTACTGGATGCAGATGCTGCTGTTCATGGGCTTCTACGGGGTGAGCCTGTACGCGGGGGCCCGCCTGGCCCGCCGCCACTTCAGCAACGCGGCGACGACGTTCCGGGCCGCGGCCCCGATGGTGCTGGTCTCGCTCTTCATCATGCTGTTGAACGTCTTCGTGCTGAGCCAGCCGATGTCGGCCCGGCACAGCCACTGAAAACCGCGAGTGCGGATGCCTCGTAGCATCCCGTTGCCATGATGGCGAGGAGGTTGATGATGTTCGAGGAACGAGACGCGTGGTCACCGGATCAGGAACTGCGGTTGCTGGAAGAGCTGGCCGAGGCCGAGGCGCAGGCGTTCGAGGTGGAGATGGAGCTGCCGGTCCACCTGCTCGCCGCGGAGGCCGAACGGCCCTGGGTCGCCTACTGGCACCTGCCGCCCAACGGGATCCGGTCGAAGGCCCGGACCAATCATCGCCTTGCCCGCGGGAGATAGGAGGGACCGGCATGCGCGGTGAATTGATGCGCCCGGAATACGTATTACTGTTGCTGGCGGTGGCCCTGAGCCTGGCCTGGGGTCTGGTGATCGCGCTGTAGTCCAAGGAGAGCTGGACCCGGTTTCCAGGGACCGGCCGACGTTATCCTTTCCTGTCTGAGCCCCGGCGGGCAGAGCGCCCACCGGGGCTTTCCCTTTCATCTGCATCTGCATGACCCGTGCAGCGCCGGCCCTTGCCACCCGGTGGTGCCCTGGATGTCAGGTACCCGCTGAGCGCTCTTCGTTCCGATGCTACCCGCTGCGAGGGATTCCTTCCCGAAGGCGCCGGAGATCAGGCCGGTACTTGACAGGTGGGAGGGGGGTATGATATATACCCTACCCGGGTACCGTAAATAGCCAGACGGAGGCGTCAGCACCATGATGGACCAGGAGACGAAGCAGCGGGCCCTCACCCGGCTCCGGCGCATCGAGGGGCAGATCCAGGGTGTCCAACGGATGCTGGAAGAGGACAAGTACTGCGTGGACATCATGCTCCAGATCTCGGCCATCCAGGGGGCCCTGGAGCAGGTGTCGAAGCTCCTCATGGCTCGCCACATCGAAAGCTGCGTCCTGGACAGCGTGAAGGCGGGCACCGAGCGGCAACGGGCCCGCAAGATCGAAGAGCTGATCGAGGTGTGCTCTCGCTACGGTGGATTCACCGCGCGGTGAGTCGGGATCGGGAGCATGGGGACGCCGGGAGGCAGCCGGCCCGATCCGGCGCTCCGGGCTCTCCGATCCGGGGGGTATCCGATGACGTGCGTTGACGTGGCGATCGTCGGAGCGGGTCCGGCAGGCTCGACGGCGGCCAGAGAGCTGGCCGGCGGGGGGGCCCGGGTCTGTGTGCTGGACAGGGCACGGTTCCCGCGGCCCAAGCCGTGCGGCGGGGCGCTGTCGCCCCGCGTCCTGCGCCACCTGCCTTCCGGGGTGGAGGGACTCGTCCGCGCGCGCATCCGGCGCGCCGTCTTCACCTTCCGGTCGGGCCGGCCATTCGAGGTGACCTCCACCATTCCCATGGTGTACATGGTTTGCCGGGAGGAGTTCGACGCGTGGCTGTGCGGGTCGGCCGAGGAGGCCGGCGCCTCTGTTCGCGAGGGCGTGACCGTCCGCCGCATCGAGCGGAGCGGGGCGGGTTTCGCGGTGCGCGCTTCCGGTGGGGATATCCGGGCCTCCTGGGTGATCGGCGCCGACGGCGCCAACAGCCTGGTGCGCGCGCAGGTGCTCCCGCATCAGGGCCCCGTCAAGTTTATCGCGGTGGAGTCCGAGGTGCCGTATGAAGGGGACGATCTGGAGGAGACTGTCCTGGTAGACGTGGGGCGCTACCCGGGGGGCTATGCCTGGGCATTCCCCAAGGGTGATCGCGTCAACGTGGGGGTCATGCTGGACTTCCCGCGGGGACGGGAATTGTGTGGGGCACTCGGGACGTTCGTGAGAAGCGTGCCCGGGCTGCCCTCTGGCGTCACCGCCAACTGGCAAAGCGCGCCGGTGGCAGCCCCGTTGCGGGAGCCCGCCTCCTGCGCCGGGACCGGAGTGCTGCTGGTCGGCGATGCGGCGCGGCTGGCCGACCCCTTCCTGGGGGAGGGGATCTATTACGCCATCCGGAGCGGCAGCCTGGCGGCCAAGGCCCTGCTCGCCGGGAGGAATGCAGCGGATGCCGCCGCCCGGTACGAGACAGCCGTCGCCGAGGCGATCTGGCCGGACCTGCGTGCCGCGTCCCGGATCGCCTGCCTGTTCCACCGGGCGCCGCGCTGGTGGCATCAGAAATCGAATAGGAGGAAGACCGAGATGGTTCGCGACCCCGTGTGCGGGATGACGATCGAGGAGGCCGACGCCGCGGCGACCAGCCGCCACGACGGCCAAACCATTTACTTCTGTGCCGTGAGCTGCAAGGAGAAGTTCGACGCCGCACCCGAGAAGTACCTCAACGGCGACAGCCGGGGCGAACCGGCCCCGGTCCAGATCGGGCCGATGGCAGCCCCCGCCCCCGCGAGCGCCCCTGCGGGACCGTCCCCGTCCATGGCGGGGTCAGGGAGCAGGATTGATATCGGCATCCAGGGGATGCATTGCGCCTCGTGCGTCTCGACGATCGAAGCGGCGCTGGCCGCCGTGCCCGGCGTGCGGCAGGCGGTGGTGAACCTGGCAGCCGAGCGCGGGACCGTCCACTTCGATCCCGCCGTGGTCGGCCCGGCGGCGGTTGTGAAGGCGATTAATGAGAGCGGGTACACCCCGCGGGTGGAGAAGGCGACGATCCCCATCGGCGGCATCTCCTGCGCCTCGTGCGTGGCCACCATCGAGGGCGCCCTGCACGAGACGCCGGGCGTCCTCTCGGCGAGCGTGAATCTCGCGACCAATGCGGCGACGGTGGAGTTTCTCCCTGCCACCGCCACGATCCAGGATCTGCGCCGGGCCATCCGGGACGTGGGGTACGAGCCGCTGGAGGTGGCCGAGGGCGCCGCCGCAGCCGATTACGAGAAGGCGGCCCGCGAGCGGGAGATCCGCATCCTCAAGACGAAGCTGATCTCGGGCATCGTTCTCACGGTGCCGGTCTTCTTCGGCAGTTTCCCCGAATGGTTCCCCTGGGTCCCGAAGATCCTCCAGAACTTCTGGGTGCTCCTGGTCCTCACCACCCCGGTGCAGTTCTGGGTGGGGGCCCAGTTCTACCGGGGATTCTGGGCCGCGCTCCGCCACAAGACCTCGGACATGAATACCTTGATCGCGGTCGGAACGTCCGCGGCCTATCTGTACAGCCTGGCCATGACGGCCGCGCCGGAGTTCTTCCGGGTGCGGGGGATCGCGCCGGCCGTCTACTTCGACACGGCGGCGGTGATCATCACCCTGATCCTGCTGGGGCGCCTGCTGGAGGCCATCGCCAAGGGCCGGACGAGCGAGGCGATCAAGCGCCTCATGGGCCTTCAGGCGAAGACGGCCCGGGTCATCCGGGACGGCGAGGAGCGGGACATCCCGGTGGAGGAGGTTCGCATCGGCGACCTGGTGGTCGTGCGCCCCGGCGAGAAGGTGCCCGTGGACGGGACGGTGCGTGAGGGCGCCTCGGCCGTGGACGAGTCCATGCTGACCGGGGAAAGCCTCCCGGTGGAGAAGCGGACGGGCGATCAGGTGATCGGCGCCACGCTCAACAAGACCGGGACGTTCCGATTCGAGGCCACCAAGGTGGGGAAGGACACTGTGCTGGCCCAGATCATCAAGCTGGTGGAAGAGGCCCAGGGCTCCAAGGCGCCCATCCAGCGCATGGCCGACTACGTGGCCAGCGTCTTCGTCCCGACGGTCATCGGGATTGCGGTGCTGACCTTCGGAGTCTGGTGGGCCTTCGGACCCAAACCGGCCTTCCTCTTCGGGCTGCTGAACTTCGTGGCGGTCCTGATCATCGCCTGCCCGTGCGCCCTGGGCCTGGCCACGCCGACCGCCATCATGGTGGGCACGGGCAAGGGGGCCGAGCAGGGGATCCTGATCCGGAGCGGCGAGAGCCTGGAGACGGCCCACAAGATCCGGACCATCATCTTCGACAAGACCGGCACCCTGACCAAGGGGGAGCCGGAGGTAACCGACATCCTGAGCCGAGAGCCGAGAGCCGAGAGCCGAGAAGAATTCCTGCGGCTGGCGGCGTCGCTGGAGCGGGGGTCGGAGCACCCGCTGGGCGAGGCCATCGTCAACAGGGCAAAGAGCGATGGGCTTGTCCTGAGCGACGTCGAGGGATTCGAGGCCATTCCCGGCCACGGAGTTCGGGGGAAAGTGGATGGCCGGACGGTGCTGCTGGGGAACGCGAAGCTGATGCTGGAGAGCGGGGTGGTGCTGGGGGACCTTGCGGGGGCCGCCGAGACGCTGGCCGGGCAGGGGAAGACCCCCATGTTCGTGGCGGTGGACGGGGAAGCGGCCGGGGTGATCGCGGTGGCCGATACCCTCAAGGAACACTCCCCGGAGGCCATCCGTGCCCTGCACCGGTTGGGCGTCGAGGTGGTCATGATCACCGGGGACAACCGGCGCACCGCCGTGGCCATCGCCCAGCAGACGGGGATTGATCGCGTCCTGGCCGAGGTCCTGCCAAACCAGAAGGCGGACGAGGTGAAGAAGCTCCAGGCCGAGGGCAAGGTGGTGGCCATGGTGGGGGACGGGATCAACGACGCGCCGGCCTTGGCCCAGGCGGACGTGGGCATCGCCATCGGGACGGGAACGGACGTGGCCATGGAGGCCTCGGACATCACGTTGATCCGCGGCGACCTGCGCGGGGTGGTCACGGCCATCGAGCTCAGCAAGCGGACGCTGCGGACGATCAAGCAGAACCTGTTCTGGGCCTTCATCTACAACGTGCTGGGCATCCCCATCGCGGCCGGCGTCCTGTATCCCTTCTTCGGGATGCTGCTGGATCCCATGGTGGCCTCGGCGGCCATGGCGCTGTCGTCGGTGTCGGTGGTGACCAACTCGCTCCGCCTGCGCCGCTTCCGGCCGACCCTGACGTAAAGGCAATGCAACCGCCAATGAACGCAAATGGACGCCAAGGGTCCGATGTCGGTTTTCAAAAGTAGTTGAAAGGAGGTTTAGCGATGGCGATTGATCCGGTGTGCAAGATGCAGGTGGATGAGAAGAAGGCGGCGGCAACCTCGGCGTACAAGGGCACGACGTACTATTTCTGTGCTCCCGGATGCAAGAAGGCGTTCGATGCGGCGCCGGAGAAGTATCTCGGCAAGGCGTAGGCAATGAATCGTCGGATCCGGGGATACGCGATCGGTCTCGCCGTTTCCGGTCTGGTCCTGGCGGTCGTGGGGGTTGCCTCCTGGGCCCAACAGTCGCCGGAACACGGCGGTCACGGCACGCCGCAAGACTGGAAGTTCTCCTGGCCCGCGGGCGATGCGTCCGCGGGCCGGGAGGTCTTCATCAAGCTGGAGTGCTCCACCTGTCGCGAGGTCAGGGGCGAGCAGTTCCCGAAGCCTCAGCCCGGGCTGGATCCGGGGAAGGTGGGGCCGGAACTCTCCGGCATGGCCCCGCTGCACCCGGCCGAGTACTTCGCCGAGGCGATCATCAGTCCCAACGCCGTGGTGGAGGAGGGCAAGGGCTACCGAGCCGCCGACGGCAAGTCCAAGATGCCCAGCTATAACGACTTGGTGAATGTGCAGGAGGTCATCGACCTCGTGACCTACCTGAAGAGCCTGAAGGGGGATGGCGCGGCACCCGGGCAGGGCGGTCCGGCCGCGCCGTCCGACGGGCACGGCGGCGCTGAAGGACAACCTGAAGGGCTGCAACCACAGATGAACGCAGATGAACACAGATAGTCCTCTCCGGCGAACGGCGGAGGTCAGGACTCGACCCAAGCTGATGACCGCCGGTAACGGCAAATTCCTGCCGACGGAGGAGTGGAGTTTCGCGGTCCTGCGCGCTCTGGCGATGCTGGGAGGGATGGTCGCCCTCTTTCTGGTCCCGCTTCGCCCCGAGCACCAGCCGCACCTCCTCCCCCTGGCCTGGGCCTTCGTGGCCTACAAGGTCCTCCTGTTCCTGGCCATCCGGGCCTGGCCGGAGCGACTGCGCCTGCTCCTCCTGGGGACCGTCGGATTGGACCTGCTGTTCGTCTCGCTCTTCGTCTGGTTCAGCGGCGGCCTGGAGAGTCACTTTTACCTGCTCTTCTACCTCCTGGTGGCGCTGGCCGCCGTGCATTTCGGTCCAGGGATGGCGCTGGGCACCGCGGGGGGAGCCGGCGTCCTGTACGGGCTGGCTTCTCTTGTGGGGACGCCCGCAGCCGACTGGCACCACCTCAGCTCCAGGGTGGCGACGTTCTTTTTGCTGGGGGGCGCCCTGGGGTTCATCAGCCAGCGCGAGCGGGTGGCCCGGGCCGAGGCCGAGCGCCTGAACGAGGAACTCCAGGAGCATCAATCGCGCCTTGAGAAGGCGTACCACGAATTGCAGGCGACGCAGGAACGCTTGGTGCAGTCGGAGCGCCTGGCCACCATCGGCCAGATGTCCGCCAAGGTCTCTCACGAGGTGCGGAACCCGCTCGGCTCCATCAGCCTGAATGCGGAACTCCTGGAAGACGAGCTGCAGGCGCTGCCCGGGGATCGTCGGGCCGAGGCCGCCGGCCTCCTGGCGGCCATCCGGACGCAGGTTGACGTGCTGAGCGCGGTGACCGAGGAGTACCTCCGGTTCGCCCGCCTGCCCAGGCCCAAGCTGGAAGCCGCGGCGGTGGCGCCGCTGATCGAGGAGCTAGCGGCATTCGTGCGCGGGGAGCTCGGGGGCCGGCGGGTCCGACTGGACGTGGTCGTCCCGGATGGGCTGCCTCCGATCCGCCTGGACCCGGGACAGATCCACCAGGCGCTCCTCAACCTGATCCGGAACGCGGCCGAGGCGATGCCCGAGGGGGGCACGGTGCGCGTCACTGCCCGCTGGACGGTCGGTCCCCCGTCTTCGGTCTCCCGTCCGGACCATTCCCAGGCGATTGACGACCGAAGACCGGAGACCGGGGACCGCTACATGGAAATCAGCGTGGAAGATACCGGGCCGGGAGTCCCGCCGGAGAACCTGGACCGGATCTTCGAGCCGTTCTTCAGCACCAAGGACGGCGGGACCGGACTGGGCCTGGCCATCGCGCGACAGATCGCCGCGGATCACGACGGGACGCTCACCTGTGAGAACGGCCCCGGGGGCGGCGCTGCCTTTCGCTTGACCCTGCCGCTCCAGGATGGAAGGGACGACGGATGACCATGGGGAACGCTCGCATCCGGGTCCTGATTGTTGACGACGATCAGGCCGTCCGCCAGGCCCTCTCCCGCACGCTGGAGAAGATCGGATATGATGTCGTGGTCGCCGAGGACGGCCAGGCGGGACTGGATCGGCTGCGGCAGGGGGGCATCCATATCGTCCTGGCCGATCTGAAGATGCCCAAGCTCTCGGGGCAGGAGTTACTCAAGGCGGCCAAGGCCATCGCCCCCGATGTCGAGGTGATCGTCATCACCGGCCATGGCACCGTGGAGGAGGCCGTCGAGGCCATGAAGGAGGGCGCCTACGACTTCATCACCAAGCCCTTCAAGCGCGTCCAGCTCGAAAAGACGATCAGGAAGGCGGCCGAGAAGCAGGCGCTGGTCCTCGAAAACCGGGTGCTCCAGGCGCGCGTGGACGAATTGCAGGGAGCCGGCCAGATCATCGGCGGGAGCCCTGCCATGCTCCGGACCCTGGAGCTGGTGAACCAGGTGGCGCCCAGTACCGCGACCGTGCTGATTCAGGGGGAAAGCGGCACCGGGAAGGAGCTGATCGCCAACGCCCTCCACCACGGCAGCCCCCGGCGTGCTCGGCCCTTCATCAAGGTCAACTGCGCCGCCCTTCCGGAGACCCTGCTGGAGTCCGAACTCTTCGGCTACGAGCGGGGGGCCTTCACCGGCGCCGTGGCCCGCAGGGAGGGACGGTTTGAGCTAGCCGACGGCGGCACGCTGTTCATGGACGAAATCGGGGACCTCAGCCTGGCCACGCAGGCGAAACTCCTGCGGGTCCTCCAGGAAGGCGAGTTCGATCGGTTGGGCGGCACGCGGACACTCAAGGTGGACGTCCGGCTGGTGGTGGCCACCCACGCCGACCTGGCCAGGCTGGTGCAGCAGAAGCGGTTCCGCGAGGACCTCTTCTACCGGTTGAATGTCATCACGATACAGATTCCCTCGCTGCGGGAGCGCCGGGAGGACATCCCTCTCCTCGCGCAGAACTTTCTCGGCCGGTTCGCCACGAAGAACGCCAAGACCATCACCGGATTCACGGACGAGGCCATGGACCTGCTGCAAAGCTACGCGTGGCCGGGCAACGTGCGCGAGCTGGAGAACGTCATCGAGCGCGCCGTGGTGCTGACCCGCGGCTCGATGATCTCGCCGGCGGACCTTCCCGAGACGCTGGCCGGCGAGGACC
>JACPAT010000102.1 GCA_016180655.1 Candidatus Methylomirabilota bacterium
CTACGCCGGAATGACGCGATTCACCGGGCAGGGGTGGATCCGCCCGGTGTACTTCACCCTCCTGACCTCCCATACGATCCTGGCGGCGGCCATCGTCCCCCTGGCGCTGGTGACTCTCTCGCGGGCATTCCGAGGGCGCTTCGATCGTCACGTTCGAATCGCCCGGTGGACGCTGCCGCTGTGGCTGTACGTGTCGGTCACCGGGGTCCTGGTGTACTGGATTCTGTACCATCTCTTTCCCCCGGGGTGATTGAAAGATCTGGGGCCCCCGGATGAGCGAGATCGCCGCCCGGCGCCTGGTGCGGCACGGGTATACCAATCTCTGGAACCTCGAGGGCGGGATGGTTGCCTGGCGCCAGCGGGGCTACCCCCCGATGACCGCGCCGGCGAAATAGCCCCGACGGCGCCGCTGCCGGTCCGCAGGACAGCGATCGAATCTTTCCATTGACGTCCATCCCCGGCCCGGGTTAGAAGGGACCGCGTCCCCTGGCGTGTGGGCGGCCCGCGCCGAGACCCTGCGACTTGGAGCATCCAGCCATGATCGGAGTGCCTGCGCACAAAGTCCGACAGTTCGGGATCGAGTTCTACCAGGCCGCCTTTTCCGCGGCCGACATCGAGCGACTCGTCCGGTTCGAGGTCCTGAGCTATACCGGGGAACCGGACCGCCCGAAGGGGACACGGCGGCCAGGCGCCTTCGGGATCAACTGGGAACTCCTGGAGCGGCGGATCGCCCACACCGAGACGGCGTTCCAGCGGCCCCTCATTCGGCGGAAGATCCAGGAGTTGCTCCAGTACTACAAGGACTGCCGCGACGCGCAGAATCTTCCGGCGGTTCCCGGGGCCGTGATCATGATCACGGAGCGCCGGCTGGATTTCAAGGCCGGCGGGGCCCGCGGACGCATCGGCGAGCTGCTGATCCCTGAGGAGCCGGGCGTCCTCCGGGCGCTGGACGGACAGCATCGCCTGCTGGCGTTGCATGCCGCTTCCGCGGGCGACGGAATGGACATGGACGTCCCGGCGGTGGTATTCGATTCCCTGGATGCCCGGCAGATCGTCGAACTGTTCGTGACCATCAACGCGAAGCACACGCGCCTGAACCCTTCCCACCTGCTGGGACTGGCGGGGCGTCGCCTGTACAGCGACGCGCAGCAGGCCCTGGCCCACGACATCATCCGGAAGCTCAACGAGGACGATGCCTCCCCCCTGTATGGCGAGATCAAGATGCTGGGGGTAGGGCGGGGCCGGGTGTCGCAAGCGTCCCTGAACGAGGAGATGGTGGATCTCTTCCGCACGATCAAGAACCTGGGCGGCCCGTCGAAGGTCAAGGAATTCGAACAGCAGGGGGTCCGGTTCTTCCTGAATTACTTCAAGGCGCTCCAGCAGGCGTTCGCCCGGGCCTGGGCCGGCAAGAAGTACAGCATCAAAACCGGGGCGGCCGTCCGGGCCTTCATCCGGGTGGCACCGGACGTCATGGAGAAGGCCCGCGAACTGGCGGGCGATCCCTTCGACGCCCACGGGATCCGTCACGCCACGGCGCCGTGGGGTGAGCGCCTGGGCGATCGCCGCTTCGAAACCGAGGGGGAGTGGAAGGCAAGACTGGCAGGCGGGACCCGCAGCACGGTGGAAGTCCTGGCCCGAGAGCTGCGCGAGGCGCTCCGCCGCTGATCCGCGCTCGGCAGAGGGGGTCGCATGGGCAAGGCGCGTGCACCGCGCTCGGATACCTGGGGTCACCTCCGGGTGTTCGCCAACACGCAGGACGGCGTCTTCGCCGTGGATCAGGGAGGCCGCATCGTCCTCTGGAACAAGGCGGCCACGCGCATCCTCGGATTCGATGCGGACGAGGCGCTGGGGCGACGCTGCTGCGACGTGATGCGTGGTCTCGACGTCTCGGGAAACCTGCTGTGTTACCCCGGCTGCCAGGTCATGGTTCTGAGCGCTCGCGAGCAGCCGATCCACCATTTCGACATGCGCACGCGGCGGAAGGACGGGCAAGAGGTCTGGGTCAACATCAGCACGGTCATCATCCCCGCCGACGGTGACCAGCCCGGCGGAACGGTCCACCTGTTCCGGGACATCACGCAGGATCGCCACGTGCCGGGATGGATCAAGCGGGGGGCCGAGGCGCCCGCCGGGGGAGCGGGCAGGCGGATCGGGGAGGCGGTCGCGGTCCCTTCTCCGGAAGGGTCCGGAGCGGGACCGGCCGAATCCCTGACGGGCAGAGAGCGGGAAATTCTCCGCCTGATCGCGGGCGGCCTGACGACGTCGGCCATCGCCGACAAGCTGTGCATCAGCCACACGACGGTTCGGAACCACATCCAGCACATCCTAGCAAAGCTCGGTGCGCACAGCCGTCTGGAGGCTGTCACCGTGGCCTTCGGGCAGCATCTGCTGGCCTCCGTCCCTCGCTAACGCATTCGACAACCGCCGCCATCGGCGCCTCGCCCCTGGTTTCCGCCAGATAGGTCTTGGCAAGAGTATCCATCCCCACCCCAGACCAATCCTGGGAAATGATTCGATGGCGTTATGGAAATGATGCAACGGCATCATTTACTCCAGTGTCCCTCCTCTATATCCTCATTCCGCGAAATGCTGTTTTTGTATTTTCGAGCGAGCGATCGAACGATAATCAGTTCGGAGAGCACGTGAGATACGAAGAGCGATTCGAATCGGTCCTGAAGAGTGCTGCCACGGTCTTCGCCCGGCGCGGCTACCAGCGAGCTTCGATCCGGGACGTGGCCAGGGCCGCAGGGATCAGCGTGGCCGGCCTGTATTACTACTGCAAGAGCAAGGAGGAGCTGTTATTCGCAGTCTGCTTTCACAGCTTCGACGTCCTCCTGCAATCGCTTCATAGATCCCTCAAAGGTGTATCTGATCCGAAACAGCAATTACATATATTTATCCTTAATCACTTCGAGTATTTTCTCACGTATGTCGAGGCCATGAAAGTCGTCTCCCACGAGGCCGGCATGCTCACGGGAGAATTCGACGCGCGGGTGACCGAGATCAAGCGGCAATATTATCTCCGGTGCCAGCAGATCGTTCAGTTGCTCCTGGGGGAGCCGGATGCCGAGTCCCCGCGTCTCCGGACGACGACGCTGGCCCTCTTTGGCATGATCAACTGGGTCTACACCTGGTACCGGCCAGGGCGCGACGAAGACGCGAAGGGTCTGGCGGACGGCATGACCGAACTTTTCCTTCACGGGGTATGGCCGCAGGCGGCGGTCGGCAACGGACAGGAGGTGGGCAATGGCGGGTAGCGAGAAGCCAGGCGCTGTGCGGGGTGGCGGGCGGGTGGAGGCAGTCCAGCCACGCCCCCCCGAGGCGTATCAGTTCCGGGATGTCCTCTATGAAAAACGGGACTGGATCGCCCGCATCACGATCAACCGGCCCCGTTCCTACAACTCGTACACGACAGCCACCCTCCAGGAGATGACTCTGGCCTTCCAGGATGCTTCCTGGGACGATGGCGTGGCCGTGGTCGTCCTGACGGGGGCAGGGGACAAGGCGTTCTGCACGGGGGGCGACGTGAAGGAGTACGCCGAGTTCTACACGCGCCGGCCCCGCGACTACTGGAAGTACATGGGGATCTTCGCGGGGGCGATCGACAGCGTCCGCAACTGCGGGAAGCCGGTCATCGCGCGCCTGAACGGGATCGTGGCGGGGGGCGGGAACGAGTTCAACCTGGCCTGCGACCTGGCAGTCGCGGCCGATCATATCACCCTGCGCCAGGTGGGTACCCGGGTGGGCAGCGTGGCCGCCGGGGGGGCGACCCAGTGGCTGCCGATCACCATCGGCGACCGGCGGGCGCGAGAGATGCTCTTCACCTGCGACGAGGTCACGGCACGGCAGGCGCTGGACTGGGGGCTGGTCAACCGGGTGGTGCCGGCCGCCGACCTGGACAAGGCCGTGGACGAGCTGGCGCAGAAGATCATCGACAAATTCCCCGAGTGCACGCGCTACACCAAGCAGCAGGTCAATTACTGGAAGGACATGGCCTGGTATTCCACCGTGGGGCACGCGCGCGACTGGCTCAGCCTGCACTTCATGTCCACGGAACCGCACGAGGGCATGACGGCCTTCGTGGAGAAGCGGGCGCCCCGCTACCGCGAGCTGCGCCAGCGGGCGGCCGAGGGAGGCTTCAGCGAACTCCTCTGGGGTCCGTACACCAGGAGCTGCCACGCGTGCGGGGCCACGGGCATCCCGGAAGGATTCGACTTCTGCGGGAAGTGCGGGGCCAAGCTGGCATGACCGGTGCCCGATCCGGCCAGGATCGGGAGCGCCGGGCGAGGGCGTCCGATGGGAGAGTTAGACGGCAAGGTGGCGCTGGTCACGGGAGGCTGTAGCGGCATCGGGACCGCGGTGGCCCTGGACCTTGCGCGCCATGGGGCAGATGTGGCGATCGTGGACATCCTGGCGGGAGAGGCCGCCAAGGAGATCCTGTCCGCCATCGAGGCCCAGGGCGCTCGGGCCGTGGCCCTCACGGCCGATGTGGCGGACCGGCAACGGGCCCCCCAGGTCGTGGCGGAGGTCCAGGAGATGCTCGGCGGGTTGCACATCCTGGCGACCTGCGCGGGGATCAACCGGGACGCCGTGATCTGGAAGATGTCGCCAGAGGAATGGGAGGCGGTGATTGACGTGGACCTCAGCGGGACCTTCTTTTACTGCCAGGCGGTGGCCCCCGTCTTCCGCGAGCAACGGTACGGAAAGATCGTGACGGTATCCTCCATCAACGGCCTGCGGGGCAAGTTCGGCCAGGTCAACTACGCCGCGGCCAAGGCGGGGGTCATCGGGCTGACGAAGGCTCTGGCCAAGGAACTGGCCCACTCCCACGTGAACGTCAACGCGGTGGCGCCGGGCTTCATCCTGACCCCCATGACGGCCGCCATGCCCCCCGAGGCGCGGGAGGCCGCCGTGGCAGAGATCCCGCTGGGACGGCCCGGGAGCCCGGAGGATGTGGCAGCCCTCGTGACCTTCCTGTGCACGGAGCGGGCCCGGCACATCACGGGGGAAGTGATCAAGGTGGATGGGGGGCAGTATATCTAGCCCGGATTATTCGCGAACATGTTCGCGAATAATCCGGGGAATGACCAAATCCCAATGACGAATGACCAATTGTGGACACTATATCCGCGACGTCCCTTGACGGCGCGCTATGCGCGCCCACCATCATTGGTCATTGGAAATTGGTCATTGGTCATTTGATCCGGAGAATTCACGGGTCCGTTCGTGAATAATGCGGGCTAGGCAGGGGACAGAGGGGCGGAGGAGCAGAGGAGAGGGTGAGCATGGGCGGCGGGTTCAAAGCGATCGAATTCGAGCTGCGGGATGGGGTCGGGCGCATCGTGCTGAACCGGCCTCCCGTGAATGTCCTGAACATCGCCATGATGGAGGAGATCCAGGCGGCCCTGCGACGGGCCCAGGACCTCCCGGATACCCGCGCCATCGTCCTGTCCGCCACGGGACGGATGTTCTCGGCCGGGGTGGACATCGCGGAGCACACTCCCGACCTGATGGAAGGGATGCTGGACGCCTTCCACGGGATCTTCCGGCTCATGGCGGACGGCGAGGTCCCGACCCTCGCCGTGGTGCAGGGGCACGCCCTGGGGGGCGGCTGCGAGCTGGCCTGCTTCTGCGATCTGGTCCTGGCGGCCGAGGGCGCCAAGTTCGGCCAACCCGAGATCGCCGTGGGGGTGTTCCCGCCTGTCGCCGCCGCGCTCTTTCCGCACCTGATCGGCGGGACACGTGCCGCCGAGCTGATCCTGACCGGGGAGGCGATCCTCGCCGAGGAGGCGCTACGGATCGGCTTGATCAACGCCGCCGTGCCCGCGGACCAGCTCGCGAATGAGGCCGAGCGGTGGCTGGGCCGGCTCACCGACAAGAGTGCACCCGTTCTCCGGCTTGCCAAGCGTGCGCTCCGCGCCGGCATGGCGAGCGGCTTCGACCAGGCACTGCCCACCATCGAGACGATCTACACTCGATCGCTGATGAGCCTGGAGGACGCGACCGAGGGGCTGACCGCCTTCATGGAAAAGCGGAAACCGGTCTGGAAGCACCGCTGACGAAAGGCCGTGAAACGTGAGGCGTGAAACGTAAGGCGGAATACATCGGAATCACGTTTCACGATAGGGGAGGGGAGCATGCCCATCACGCCGATCATCGACCGCTGCCGGGCACGACTGGAGGACATCGGGCTCGGAGGCGTCCGCGAGTGGAAGGCACGCCACCCGGGGGGCAAGGCGGTCGGCTGCTTCCCCGTGTACACGCCCGTGGAGATCATTCATGCGGCCGGGATGCTGCCCGTGGGGCTCTTCGGCGGCGGGAACACCATCGAGCTGGCGAATGCCGACGCCCGCTTCCAGTCC
>JACPAT010000103.1 GCA_016180655.1 Candidatus Methylomirabilota bacterium
TTATCCGCGGCCGCCTGCGTCAACGCCAGGAGCAGGTCCACCGCGATGGCCTTGGGGTAGTCAATCTCCTCGTCGCTGATGATGACCTCGGCCTTGCTGGCGCCCCCCCGGGACTCCGGCCCGTAGACCTGGGTCTGGGTCGCGTTCTTGCCGTCGTAGATGGCGGCTGCCTCCGCCAGGATCACGCCCGCCAGGACGATCCCCTGCCCACCCTCGCCACTCAACCGGATTTCATAGCGGTAGCTCATCGGATGCCGCTCCATGCACGGGGAATCGGGAAGGGTTGCTGCGCGCCACGATTCCGAGACTGCCGGGAGGGGAGCACCCCCTCCCGGCCGTCGCCGCGGTGCGGACTACTCGAACTTCAGCTTGAAGACGCCCGTGGAGAAGGCGTGGCGGACCTGCGCGTTGTCGAACACGGCCACGCCGAAGGCGTACTCTTTCTTGAGATCACTGAACTGGACGTCGAATTCGCTGCCGGTCACCAGCTTCCGGGAGAGCTCGACCGTGCGCACGCCGCCCTTGTAGGTGTATTTCGCCGCGAGGTCTCCCCGATCCCCGGTAAAGGGGGAGATGATGATCCCGGGCACCTCGTCGCCGGACTTGTACTTGGAATCGTCGAAGGCCTCCTTCTCGCTGTCCACGATCCAGTACGGGGGGGCCGGCTTGTTCCCCTTCAGGGCGAACTGGGGCCCCTTCTTGTCCGCGGTCTGATTGTCCGCGTAGCCGCCGGCCGTCTTGGGGTCGCTCTTCCGGCCGGCCTCGGGAGCCTTGTCCTTGTCGTAGCGGGTGTTGTCCACCCACTGGTCGTCAATCTGCCCCACGGGGCCGGTGCGCACGCCCTTCCAGTGCCACATGTCCAGGCGCTCGCCGGCGTCCTTGGTGTACTTGTTGCCGAAGGCCTTCCCCTCGCCGGTGTGGCAGGTGGAGAGACACCCCCGCTGCTCGAAGGCCGGCGAGCTGATGTTCCAGAGGATCGCGAACTTGTCCTCGTAGTAGAGGTTGTTGTCCCCACCCTTGTCCTCGGGGTCCCGGAGCTTCTTCCAGGAGCCGTCGGCTTGCTTCTGCCAGGGGGCCCGGTGGACGCTCTCGGTCGGATCCTTGTATTGGAAGAGGAAGTACACCATGTCGTTCGTATAGAGGGCGCGGAGCGTCCCATCCGTCGAGCCCCCGGTCAGGTGCCGCCCGCCCACGACCTTGAACGTGAAGGGGGACGCCTGCTTCCAGATGTCCTTCAGCGTCCCGTCCAGCGCCGGCCCCGTGGCGACCTTCTTGGCCACCAGGACGTTCTGCTGGGCCATACTGGGGCCGGCCATCGCGAGCAGGCCCACGCCCAGGATGAGCAGCGTGAAGACAGTGACCCACGGCAACTTCCGGATTGTCCGCATATGATCCTCCTCCCTTCATTGAGCTGCTCCACGCCTGGGGACCATCCCCCGCGTGGACGAATTCCAATCCGTCACGTGTGTATGACGGGGGTCGGGCACCCCCACCTACGCCGCCGCCCCCGCCCTGGCCCTGACCCGGGCGATGTGCTCCTCGTACAGCGCCACGTATTCGGGGCGGTCGGCCTGGTGCAGGACGCCGGTGATGATCTTCCCCTGGAGCTGTTCCGGCGTCATCCGCTCCGCCGCCTTGACGTTCACCGTGTTGTCCTTCTCCCACTGCAGGAGTTCCAGCAGGCTGATCTTGTTGGGCCGACCGTAGTAGGTGTTGCAGTTCTCCAGGATCTCGATCAGGGCGAACCCCTTGTGCTTGATCCCGCCCTCGATCAGCCGGTCGAGCTGCTGGCTGTGGTAGGAGGTGCCCCGGGCCACGTAGGTAGCGCCGGCGGCGATGGCCAGCTTGCACGCGTCGAAGGGCGGGTCGATGCTCCCCTGCCGGGCCGTGCTGGCGACCTTGCCCGTCGGGGTCGTCGGCGCGAGCTGCCCGCCCGTCATCCCATAGGTCGCATTGTTGAACAGGAGCACCGTCAGGTCGATATTCCTCCGGCAGGCGTGGATGAAATGGTTGCCGCCGATGGCCAGGGCGTCGCCGTCTCCCGTGACCACGATGACGTTGAGGGACGGCTTGGCCAGCTTCACCCCGGTGGCGAAGGCGAGGGGCCGCCCGTGGGTGGTGTGCAGCGTGTTGAAGTCCACGTAGCCCGTGAGCCGGCTGGAGCACCCGATGCCCGAGACCATGCAGATATCGTCCTTCTGCAGGCCCACCCGATCAATGGCCCGCAGCAGGCTCTTCATCACGATGCCGTCCCCGCAGCCCGGGCACCAGATGTGCGGGAACATCTCCAGTCGCAGGTACTTTTCGTAGTCGAACACGCGCGGCCCCCCTTCTCCCTCTGGGATTTCCGATTTCGGATTGCCGATTTCCGATTTCTCCCATTCCAAAATCGAAAATCGACAATCGAAATTGGGGGTCTTTAGGCCAGTTCCTCGATCTTGGCCAGGATCTCATCCGGCGGGATGGGCTCCCCGCTCACCCGGTTCACCCGGTGGACGGGGCAGCGGCCCCGCACCACCCGCTCGACCTCCAGCACGAGCTGGCCCAGGTTCATCTCCGGCACGATGATGTGGCGCACCTGCTTCGCCAGGTCGGCCACGGGCCCCTCGATGAACGGCCAGATGGTCAGGGGCCGCAAGAGCCCCACCTTGATCCCCCGGGCGCGCGCCATCCGGATGGCCGCCTTGGCCGAGCGCGCCGAGGAGCCGTAGGCCACGATGCCCAGCGCGGCATCGTGAAGCAGGACCTCCTCGTGCTTCAGGATGTCCGGGGCGCCCAGCTCGATCTTCCGCATCAGGCGCCGCATCACGCTGTCCACCACCTCCGGGCTGTCCTTGGGCAGGCCGCGGGGGTCGTGGTAGAGGCCGGTGACGTGGTACCGGTAGCCCTCGCCGAAATTCGCCATGGGCGGCACCCCCGTCGGTGTGTCGCCGAACGGCAGGTACTGGTCCGGCGGGACCGTGGGCCGCGGCCGCTCCCACAGCGCGATCTCCCCCCTGGCGGGCAGTTCCACCCGCTCCCGCATGTGGGCGATGATCTCATCCACCAACAGGGTGACCGGGACGCGGAACCGCTCGGCGATGTTGAAGGCCCGGATGGTCTCGTCGTACACCTCGCGCACCGAGGCCGGCGCCAGCGCCACCGCCGGATGGTCGCCGTGGGTGCCCCAGCGCGCCTGCATCACGTCGGATTGGGCCGGCGAGGTGGGCAGGCCGGTGCTGGGCCCCCCGCGCATGACGTCCACGATCAGGCAGGGGATCTCCGCCATGATGGCGTAGCCGATGTTCTCCTGCTTCAGCGAATACCCCGGGCCGCTGGTGGCGGTCATCACCTTGGCCCCTGTCATGGCCGCTCCCAGGATGGCGCCCATGGCGGCGATCTCGTCCTCCATCTGGATGAAGCGGCCCCCCACCTGGGGCAGGCGGACCGACATGTGCTCGGCGATCTCCGAGGAGGGCGAGATGGGATAGCCGGCGAAGAACCGGCACCCGGCCGCGATGGCCGCCTCGGCACACGCCTCGTTCCCCTGGAGCAGCTTGACCTGGCGGGATTTCGTCTGTGTGCTCACGCCCCCTCCTGTCTCAGAAAGCTAACCGCCATGGCGGTTCAATGTTTTTCTGGGATCAGGCCTAGCTTTTGGACTTCCCCGGTTCACCGAACACGACGATGGCGAAGTCGGGGCACAGTTGCTCGCATCGCATGCACTTGGTGCAGGCCTGCAGGGTCTTGACCTCCACCTTGTCCAGGCGGTTCATCACCAGGACGTCCTTGGGGCAGAACTCCACGCAGATGGTGCAGCCCTTGCACCAGGCGTCATTGATCTGGATGGTCACGGCCGTGCTGACGTAACTCTTGGTCGCCGCCCGGGCGACCTTCAGCACGTCCTCGCGGGTGCGAAGCTCGGTGGCAGTGGCCATCATGGCTTCCCTTTCTCCTGGAGAGGATGGTCGGCACGCAGGGCGGCGGCCCCGGAGATCGTCCGGACCGGCAGGGGCTGGAGAATGCGGGCCTCGATGAACAGGTGCTGGATCAACCGGCCGATGAGGAGTTCCGCCTCCCGGAACCACTCGGGCGTCGGGCGGGTGGCCGCCAGCTCGGCCAGCCGGGCGGTGAGCGCGGCGTGTTCCGCCAGGCAGAATCCTACGGGAGCATCCGCCTCGGGTCCGCCGGCCACGAGCCGCGGGAACAGCCGGTTCTCCGCCTCTTCCACGTGCCGTGCCCACTGCAACTCGAGGTCAGCCAGCCCCCCGGTGAGGCTGGCCAGTCGGACCGCCTTTCCGGTGGAAGCCAGGGTATCGAGCAGTGCCTGGGCGTTGGCGGGAATGTCCTGATCGGCATCCATGCGTGGCTTCACGTCGTCACCGGATGAGCGACCAACCGATTCCATCGATGCGTGGGCTATGGGCGGTAGGGGAACCAGCAATGCCTGTGCCACGGGGGGCTCGACTGCGGTGGACGGCACGGCGGGCCCCCTTCTACCTATCTGCTTGAATTGCAAGCCGCGCCGGGCTGCGAGAAATACCTCAGCCGCCTGCCACGCCAATTCCGAGCGGCGGCAGGACGGGCCTCCGTAGGATTCCGGACTGTCGTCTGTGGGATATGGCGCAGGACTCTCACATGCTGACAATTATGGATTGAATCAATCCGAGATGCTCCCCAGACAGAAATCAGGGCGGCATGCAATAGAGATGGGTTGGGCCAAGCAGACAAGGAGCGAACTCTTTCGGGATCACCAGGATCGACACGAATGGGGCGGGGGGAGCGGTGCCGTCCGAAAGGGGATCACCGGATGCCACCTTTGAGTATCAATGCCTGCACTGCGGCCGGGTCTTCGAAGTGTTCACACAGCGCCGGGAACCGACGACGATGCCCGAGTGCCCGGGATGCGGGGAGACTGATGTCGAGCGCGCCCTGTCTTTGTTTTCTGGACGCATCAGTCAGGGCGGGGGATGTGCGACGTCGTCTCTCGGGTTCGGGTGAGCCTGATGTCCCCGGGGCCGTCGGTCCCGTCACCCTTCTGGATCGGTGGATCGTGGCCGGGGACGTTCCATTGAAGTATTGACGGGGCAAGTTACGCAAGCCTGGCCCTAACTACAAACCGGGGGCTATCGCTGGGGCTGGTCGAGACGGAAGACCATCTGGGTGGGGCGGACGAACCGAAGGGCAACCAGCAGCAGGACCATGACTGTGGTCATGTACATCACCGCCATGGCGTCCACGGAATACACGGGCCGGACGCCCCCGGCGAAGACGTTGTAGAAGAGGGCGACCACCAGCGTCTGGGAGCCGGCGCCGGAGACGAGGAAGGTCAACTCGAAGTTCGACACCGTGTTCACCAGGATGAGGACCCCCGCCGTGAGCAGGCCCGGGACCGTCAGCGGAAGGAGAATCCGGCGAAAGACCTGGAAGCGGTTCGCCCCCATCATGGCCGCGCCCCATTCCAGGTTCATGCTGATCTGCTCGAAGAACGGCATCAGGATGAAGACGGCGAGGGGGACCATGGGGACGAGGTTCGCCAGGATGACCCCCGCCACCGTTCCCCCGATCGCGTACCGGTACATCGTCGTCGCCAGCGGGATCCCATAGGTCATCTGGGGGATCAGCAGGGGCAGAAAGTAGAGGAGCAGCAGGAGGGGCTTCCCCCGGAAGTTCCGCCGCGCCAGGATGTAGGCGGCCGGGAACCCCAGGATCAGGGCCAGGACGACGACCGCTCCCGCCACGGAGATGGTCACGGTGAGGACCCGGCCCAGGTCGAAGTTCGACCAGGCATAGGTGAACCACTCAGTGGTGAACGCGGTCGGCAGCGGCGTGCCGAACCACCGCTTGGCGAAGGCGCTGACCAGCACGTGGCTGACGATGCCCAGCAGGTTCAGGATGAACCCGAGGACGAACAGGTACAGGGCCAATCCCCACAACCGACCGCGCATCTCTCTCCCCATCCCAGAAAATCTTCGGCGGCTTCCGTCTCCCTCCCCTCAACCTCCCCTTCTCCCCTCAGGGGAGAAGGAGGGGATGAGGGGTTAGCGCTTGCCGACTCCCATGGTAGCCGCCATGACCATGCGCCGGCGCAGAAGGAGGATGATGAGGAGGCCGGCCAACTGGAACAGTCCCATGATCACCGCGATGGCCGAGGCGTAGGACATGTCGTAGAACTCGAAGGCCTGCTGGTAGGCCGCGATGGCGATGGTTCGGGTGGAACCGGCCGGCTGTCCCAGCAGGATCGCCGAGGGGAACACCCCGAAGCTCATGACGAACACCAGGGCGAAGGCGATGGCGATGCCGGGGGCCATGAGCGGAAGCATCACCTTGTAGAACACGGTCCTGAGACGTAGCCCAAGAGCATGAGGAAGCAAAACGGGAACTGCTGCATGAAGAGCGACAGCATGACCCCGATGTAGTTATGGGTCAGGACCAGCGGCTCCGTAAGGATCCCGAGCCCCAGCAGGATCTGGTGGAACCAGCCGCGGGCACCGTAAAACCCCAGGATCCCCTCGGCCAGGAGAATGACCCCCAGGGAAATGGGCAGGACCAGGATGGCGGTGATCGTCCGTTCCAGCCAGATGCCCCGCCGCATGCCATAGGCCAGAAGCAGGGCGAAGGATACCACCACGACGGTATTGGGGACGGCGATGCGGAAGGTGATCCACACCGTTCGGTATTGCCACTCGTCGCTGAAGAAGGCGAGGAAGTTCGCCAGGCTGAACCCCGCCAGCTTGGCGGGGCGCAGGCTCATGTAGATCCCATAGAGGAACGGGTAGACGAACATCACGAGGACGTAGAGGAGAGAGGGAACCAGACAGGCCATCGCCATGAGGTCCAGCTCGCTCGGCTCCCCGCCGCGCGCGCGTCTCATGCCGCCCCCCCACCCCCCTCCGGCGGAAGCAGCATCACCTTCTCCGGGGGGAAGGTCGCCGTCACCGATTCACCCGGTGCCACCCGCTCCGGCGTGTGGACCCACACCCGGGCTCCGGTCTCCAGGGCCAGGATCACCTCGTTTCCCCGGCCCAGGTATTCCACGATCTCGACCGTGGCCCGGAAGCTGTTCGGCCCAGGGCCTTGCCCCCCTATGACGACATCGTCAGGGCGGATGGCGGCCACGGCGGCAGCGCCGGGGCCCAGGGCATGGCGGGTCCGTCCCTGGATCCGCATGCCGTCGCCCGCCGCCTCCACGTTCCCCTCCGGTCCCACCGTGGCAACCTGCACCGGGAAGAAATTCCGGAAGCCCATGAAGTCCGCGACGAAGAGGTTCCGGGGCTGGTCGTGGATCTCCTGCGGCGTGCCTGCCTGCATCAGGACGCCATCCCGCATCACCACCACCCAGTCGGAGAGCGACAGGGCCTCCGTCTGATCGTGGGTCACGTAGATGGAGGTCAGGCCCAGGCTGCTGTGCAGCCGCTTGATTTCCGCCCGCATCTCGATGCGAAGCTTGGCGTCCAGGTTGGACAGCGGCTCGTCCAATAGCATCAGGCGCGGCTGCAGGACCAGGGCCCGGGCGATGGCGATGCGTTGTTGCTGGCCGCCCGACAGTTGCCCGGGATACCGGTCCTCGAATCCCGGGAGCTGGACCAGTTCCAGCATCTCGCGCACGCGCTCGCGGATCTCCGCGGCCGACCGCCGCTGGAGTTGCAGGCCGAAGGCGATGTTGCCGAAGACCGTCATGTGGGGGAAGAGGGCATAGTTCTGGAAGACCATCCCGAACCCCCGCCGCTCCGGCGGCAGGTGGTCGATCCGTTCCCCGTCGATCCGGACGTCCCCGTCGGTGGCCGGGATCAGGCCCGCGAGGATGTTGAGCGCCGTGGACTTGCCGCAGCCGCTGGGCCCCAGGAAGGTGATGAACTGCCGCCCGCGCACTTCCAGGGCGAAGTCCCGCAACACCGTCTTCGCCCCGAAGCGCTTGGTGATCCGGAACCGGAGGGATTGAATGGTTGCTGCCATGCTGTCCCGCCGACGACAAAGGAAGGGGAGGGCCCGCTCCTCAGACCCTCCCCCACTGTGGACATCCGGGGCGACCTGCTACTTCTTGATCTGCTGCGCCCCCACCTCCCGGTCCCACCGGTCCATGGCGTAGTTCAGCTTCTTGACCGGAAGCTGCGGGGTCGTCTTCCACTTCTTTCCGATCTCGTCGTATTCCGGCCGCCAGAACTCCTTCACGTACTTCTGCAGGTCCGGCGGGGCCTTGTCCAGGGTGGCCGCCTTGATGGAGGGGCCGATGAAGGCCCTGTAGGTCAGAACCTGCTGGTCGGGCCGCCGCATGAACTTCATCAAGTCCAGAATCACGTCCACCTCGTTCTGCGGCACGCCCTTGGGGATGGCCCAGTAATGGCCGTCAATCACGAAGGTGGTGTTCTCCAGGATGGTGATCTTGGCATCCGGCGGGATCACGCCCTCGGCTCGCGGCTTCATGTCCCACTCCATGATGCCGGCGATCATCCAGCGCTGCTCCTGGGCAAACTCCTTCAGCGTGAAGCCGGTCCCGGTGGGGTAGTATTCGACGTACTTCCCCAGCTCTTTCAGGAAGGCCCACGTCTTGTCCCAGCCCTTCTCCGGGTCCTTGGGGTCCTTGTCCTTCACGATGAAGGGTATCCCGGCCAGGATGGAGCGGCCGGGGCCGCTGTTGGCCGGGCGGGCGTAGATGAACCGGCCGGGGTTGGCCTTGGCCCAGGCCAGCAACTGGTCGGCGGTCTTGGGCGGGCTGGGCACCTTCTTCGGGTTGTAGATGAAGACCGGGCCACCGCTGTTGACCACCGAGGGCAGCATATACCCCTCGCCCTCGTCCTGGAGCGCCTTGCCCTCCTCCGTCAGCTCGTCCCGGGGGAACAGCTTGTCGTAGGTCGGGAACAGCTTGATGACCTGGCCGGCTGCCGCCAATTGGGAACCCGCGTCCTGCCCGGTCAGGATCAGGTTGATGTCCACCCGGCCGGCATCCTGCTGGGCCTTGATCTTGGCGGGAAGCTCCGGCGCCGGCGCCCGCTGGATCTTGATGTCCTTGACCTTGTTGGGAAACGCCTTCTTGTAGTTGTCCAGGATCACCTGGACCGAGGCCAGGTCGCCGGCCACGTCAATGACCGAGAGCGTGATCGGCTGCTGGGCCGAGGCCGGACGCAGCACCCCGCCGAGGGTGAGCCCCAATGCCACGAGAGACACCACGATGAGAACCCCAACGACTTTCCTGCGATGATGCTGCATGATCCTCCTCCTGCGGGCCGCTGCTGGCGGCGCCGCTTCCATGGATGCGGATGGTGCTAGGTCACACGTGTAAATGAGCACCGCCCACGGTACAAAGACCCGCGGCGCCAAGTCAAGGGGATTCTCGACGCATCACCGATTGCGCAGGGGGGCGTCCGGCCCACCGTGCAAGGCGGGGCCA
>JACPAT010000104.1 GCA_016180655.1 Candidatus Methylomirabilota bacterium
GGTCGGCGTCCACGGTGTCGGGGATTTCGGGGCTGGTCCCGTTCACGCCCGCAGCTTGCGGATTTCGGCCCACAGGATTCCTGTCTACGCTTCGTCCGGACGGTCACCCGGCCAGACGCAAGACTCGGTCCCAGCGACGGGGTGGCTCGCTCGGTCGCCGGTGGGACTTCCCGCGCATCGAAGCCGATGCACAGGTCACCCACTGGGAAGCGCCGGCTTCGCCCGGCGCACGCAACGTCCCCTAATTTCCCCGTACATGGTCTCCTCCTTGGTCTGCATCGGGCGCCCCGAAGGCGACGCGCAGTGATCGGTCCCTCGACGACAAGGGAGCGAGAGACTCCCCAAGGCGAGTTTCTCCCTGGCGGATGGCTGTGCCCGGGGATGGCTACAGGGTGATGTTGTAGCGTTTGATCTTCTGATTCAACGTCTTGACATCGATCCCGAGGAGGCGCGCCGCCTGCATCTTCTTCCCCCGGGTCTCCGCCAGGACGCGCGCGAGGTGGAGCCGCTCCATCTCGGCCAGGGAGCTGGCGCCCCGCACGGGGCCGCTCCCGACGCGGATGTTGGCCGGCAGGTCGTCCGGGCCGACGACCTCCCCGGGGGCGAGGATCAACAGGCGCTCGATGGTGTTGGCCAGCTCTCGGGCATTGCCCGGCCAGGCGTACTCCGCCAGGTGCTGCAGCGCCTGGGGAGATAGGCGCTTCGCCGGATAGCCCGCGGTGCCGTCCTCCGTCCGCTCCCGCAGGGGCGGGAGCGTCAGGCTCACGACGTTCAAGCGGTAAAAGAGGTCCTCGCGGAAGCGCCTCGCCCGGACTTCCTGCGCCAGGTCCTTGTTGGTGGCCGCGATGATGCGGACGTCCACCCGATGCACCCGCGTGCCCCCGACCCGGCGCAGCTCCCGGGTATCCAGGACCTGGAGGAGCTTGGCCTGCATGGCCGGGCTCATCTCCCCCACCTCGTCCAGCAGGAGGGTCCCCCCCTCGGCGACCTCGAAGAGCCCCTGCTTGACGGCCGTGGCCCCCGTGAATGCCCCCTTTTCGTGGCCGAAGAGCTCGCTCTCCAGGAGTTGGTCCTGGAATCCGCTGCAATTGATGACCAGGAAGGGTCCCCCGGCCCGAGCGCTCGCGTCGTGGATCGCCCTGGCGATCAGCCCCTTCCCGGTCCCGCTCTCCCCCTGGAGCAGGACGTTGGCGTCGCTTCCCGCGATGCGGCGCACGGTCGCCAGGAGAGTCGTCATGGCCTGGCCCTGACCGACGATGAGGGGCGCCGGTTCCCGCTGGGCCACCATGCGCCGGAGGGCCGCATTCTCTTGCCGGAGGCGCTTCCGCTCCGCGGCCCGCCGCAGGACCTCCTCCAGCTCGGACAGCTTGAAGGGCTTGGTGAGGTAGTCGTATGCCCCCAGCTTCATGGCCGCGATGGCGCTGTCCACGTCCGGATGGCCGGTCAGGACGACCACCTCGGCCGAGGCGCCGGAGTCGCGGATCCGTCGCAGCGCCTCCATCCCGCCGATGCCCGGCATCTTCAGGTCCAGGAGGATCACGTCGAAGTCCCGGGCCCGCACCTGCTCCAGGGCCTCCTCGCCGCTCTCCACGCTGGTGACCACGTAGCCCGCGCGCGGCAGCTCCTTCTCCATGAGCAGGCGGGTGGGACGCTCGTCATCCACCACGAGCACGCAGATGGATCCGGCCCGTTCCTGATTCTGCCCCACGTTGGCTCCTGGAGTGTCGACTGGTCAAAAAGTCAATCAGTCAATTGGCGGAGTCCAACGAGCCTAGAGTCCTTCACCAATTGACAACTTGACCGATTGACCAATGGACAGCTTTCCCAATGGACAAATCGGCTCTTTGACGAATTGACTTCACTCGCCCAGGGGCAGGCTGACGGTGACGACCGTGCCCTTGCCCGGGCCCTCGCTTTGGACCTCGATGGTGCCCCGGTGCTGCTCGATGATGCTCTGGCAAATGGCCAGGCCCAGGCCCGTCCCCTTGCCCACCTCCTTGGTGGTGAAGAACGGATCGAAGACCCGGGCCAGGTCCTCCGCCGAGATCCCCGTCCCCGTATCCGACACCATCACATCCAGCCAGGCGCGCCCCGGCCCGCGCCCCCCGGGGTCCCGGCGGTGGCGGGCCGCGATCCGGACCTCGCCGCCCCCCTCGATGGCATCCAGCGCGTTCGTCAGGAGGTTGAGGAAGACCTGCTGGAGCATCTGCGCGTCGGCGTAGGCCACGCTCCCCTCGGGGAGCGGGTCCACGACGATCTGCTGGTTCGCCAGGCGGGCCTGCCGCTGCACGAAGGCGACGGCGTTCGCCACGACGCCCTGGAGGTCCACCAGGCCGAAGCTGGGCTCCCGCTGCCGCGCGAAATCCAGCAAACGCCGGACGATGCTGGCCGCCCGGGACACCTCCTCCTGGATCAGGGTCAGGTATTCCTGGAACTCGGCCAGGCCGGGCTGCCCGGCCGTCCCCGCCTCTGCGGCGCGGCGCTGGAGGGCCTCGGCGAAGCCCGCCACCGAGGACAGCGGGTTGTTCAACTCGTGGGCCAGCCCCGCGGCCAGCCGGCCGAGAGAGGCCAGCTTCTCCTGCCGGACCAGCAGGCGTTGTGATCGCTTCAGCTCGTCGTAGGAGCGCTGTACCTCCTCGTACAGGCTGGCGTTCTCGATGGCGATGGCCGCCTGGGCGGCCAGCGTGACCGCCAGCTTCTCGTCCTCCTTGCTGAATTCCTCGGCCCCCTGCTTCTCCGTGAGATACAGGTTGCCGAACAACCGTCCCTTCGAGATGATGGGCACCCCCAGGAACGAGTGCATGGGCGGATGATTGGGGGGAAAGCCGTGGCCCCGCGGGTCCTGGGTCAGGTCCCGGAGGCGCAGCGGCTTGGCCTCGCGCACCAGGACGCCGAGGATGCCCTTGCCCACGGGAAGCGGGCCGATCCGGGCCTTCACCTCCTCGCTGATGCCCGTGGTGATGAACTGGCCCAGCCCCCCCTGCCCGTCCAGGATGCCCAGCGCCCCGTACCTCGCGTCCAGCAGCCGGCAGGCCACCTCCACGATCCGCTGCAGCACCGACTCCGGGGACCGCTCGGCCGTCAGGGTCATCCCGGCCTCCACCAGGGCCGCCAGTTGCTCGCGTCCCCGACCCACGGCCCGCTCCCGCTCCTGCAGGAAGGCCATGGCCACGATGGTGAGGATCCGATTCATGACGGGCTCGTACAGGTCCAGCGCGCGCTGCAATGCCTTCGGCTGTCGGTTGAATCTCGCGTGCAGGGCCCGGCCGCACGCGTCCCGGAGGACCAGCAGCCGGCCGATCACCTGCTTCGCCCCGATCCCGCGGAAGACATCCCGCTCCGCCATGTCCTGGGCATAGGCCTGGGCGCTGTGGTACCGGCCCGTCTCCAGGCATTCGACCAGGGCGTCGTACACGACAGCGGACTCCGCCTCGGCCTCTTCGGGGGTGAGCCCCTTGAAGAGGCCGCGCTTCGTCATCTCGGCCATCCACGCCTGGCGGATGGTCTCGCGCTCTTCCCGGAGGAAGGCCACGAGATCCGGTCCGTGGGACTTCTTGTCGGGCAGACGAACAGGGCGGTCTTCAGGGGAGGCTGCACTTCGCTTACGCGGTCGTCGCTCACCGGCCATACGGCACCTGCGGAGGCCCTGTCGGCCGTTCGGGGTCACCGGATCTATCGGGCGGGCCGCTCCACCGCGAGGGGGTCGCGGGTCGGCAGCCCGTAGATCAGGAGCCACGCCACCCAGTACGCGTTGGCCCCCAGGGCGAGCGCCCAGAGGAACCACGTCGGGCGGCCGAGGGGGACGGTCGCCCACAGGGCCAGTGAGAAGCCGTCCCGATTGGCGAGGAAGGCCAGGACAGGCGCCAGAAGCTGCGCCGGCGCCGTCGTCCGCGCCGCACGGGGCTGCTCGGACACGGACCACCAGAATACCACCGCGAAGGCTCCCGTCACTCCAATCGCCGCGGCCAGCCCCAGCACCGCGAAATATCCGGCCGTCCGCTCGCCGGCCACGCGCCAGGTGAGGAGCGCGATGACCGCCAGGTCCACCACGTGGTCGCTCACGTTGTCCAGCCACTTGCCCAGCGGCGAGAACAGGAATTTCAACCGCGCCACTTCCCCATCCACGTGGTCCAGGATCACCGAGAGCTGGAACAGCGCCAGACCCAGCAGGGACGGGACCGCCCCTTCGATGCCGAGGAGCCACGCACCCAGCAGCCCGGTCACCAGGCTGGCGGCCGTCACCTGATTGGGGGTCACGCGCGAGCGGATCAGCCCCCGCGTGATGAACGCCGACAGTGCCCGGTTCACGAAGCGGTCCACGATCGGACCGTCCTCGGGGCTGCGGAGCGCCTGGAGCATCGCCCGCTCCACGGCCGGCACCTCCGCCGCGGACCGGACCGGCTGTTGCCGGATCCCCTCCCAGGGGACCGTGACAAGGCGGCGGTCTCCCTGGAGTTTCTCCAGGAACCGCGTCAGGCCCGACTGGCCCCCGAGCGCCGCCTGGATGCATTGCGAGAGAAGCCCGGCGGGCACGGCCAGCGGCGCCGTCCCGGCTGCATCGGGAACCGTCACCGATCCGGAATCCACCACCCGCCTGAGCCACCCGCGAAGGGCCCCCGCCTCCAGCACCACCGAGACCGGCAGGACCAGGCTGTAGGCCGACTGCGCCCCCGGATCCTCCGCCGGCTCGAGCCATCGCACCCGCCCGCGGAGGCGGGCCTCACCGTCGAGTTGTCCCCGGAGGGCGGCCTGCTGTGGGGCGGAGGCCACCACGCTGAATCGCTCGATGCCCGCCAGCTGGGCGGTGAGGAGCGCGCGGGTCAAGAGAGGCACGCCAGCCACCCGGACCCCCAGAAGCCTCGCCTCCGGCAGGTCTGGCTGCGGGCAGACCACGATGGCGGTATCAATCACTATTCGCACTCTAAAGCGTCCTGGCCGCCTCCGCGGCCACCTCCAGGAAGGCCCCGATCAGGCGCGACCGCTCCCGCTCGCGGTGAATGATGATCTCGAACTGCCGCCGCAGCCCCTTCTCCCGGATGCGAAGGAGCCGGACCAGCCCCGCCTCCGCCTCACGCCTCACGATGGCGCCCGACAGCACCGACACCCCCATCCCCATCTCCACGGCGCGCTTGATCGCCTCGTTGCTTCCCAATTCCATGCTCACCCGGGGGCGGATCCCCTCCTGGCGCAACCGGTCTTCCAGCAGCGCGCGGGTAGCCGACCCCGGCTCCCGCAGGATGACGGGTCGGTCCTCGAGTTCGTGCAGCGACACGGTGCGCCGCCCCGCCCAGGCGTGCCCGGGTGGGACCAAGAGGACCAACTCGTCCTCCAGGAACGGACGGACCAGCAGCCGCTCGTCCCGGACGGGCCCCGACAGGAACCCGACATCGTCGCGCAGACCCGCGATCCGCTCCACGACCCGCTGGGAGTTGTCCACGGACAGGCTGATCTGGATGTCGGGAAATTTCTCCCTGAAGAGACTGATGACCGGCGGCAGGTAGTAGGCCCCGACCGTGAGAGATCCGAGGAGCCGCAGCCGTCCGGCCCGGAGTTCGCGGGCGTTCTCCAGCGCGTGTTCCGCCTCCTCGGACAGCGCGAAGATCCGCTGGGCATATTCGAACAGGGTCTGGCCGACGTCGGTCAGTGTGGCCCGGCGGCTCCCTCGATCGAAGAGGCGCACTCCATAATACCGCTCCAGCGCCCGGATGTGAATCGTCACGGCTGGCTGGCTGATGGAAAGTTCCTGAGCGGCCTGGGTGAAGTTCCCCTCTCTGGCCACCGCGTAGAAGACCTTGAGTTGGTGAAGATTCATGGGAGAATCCGGCCTGATGGATAAAGGGAAGCTATCGGTCGGATAAGGATTATTAAATTGACTTATACCATATTCTAAACCAGACTTCCCCTCGGACACAATCTGAAAGCCACAATCTTCGGACCGAGCCAAAGCCTTCCGGGCCGAGGAGCAGGTCCTAGAGAGCCGATGTCACCGAGGATCCCAGGATGCCCCGCTCGCACATGAACAAGGTGATGTCCCTGACCGAGGCCGTCCAGGAATTCGTCAAGGACGGCGCCTCGGTCGGCCTCGGCGGCCAGAACATCGGCCGGTGCGCCATGGCCGCGGTGCACGAGATCATCCGGCAGGGAAAACGGAATCTCACGCTCTACGGATGCAACCTCTCCATCTCCATGGACATGCTGGTGGGTGCCGGCCTGGTGCGTCGCTGCGAGTCGGGCAGCGGAAACCTGGAGCGGTTCGGCACCACCTTCTGCTGGCGCCGCAAGGTGGAGTCGGGCGAATTGGAGATGGAGGACTTCAGCCACCTGGCCATGGTGTCCCGCTTCCTGGCGGGCGAGATGGGCCTCCCCTTCATGCCCACCAAGAGCCTGCTCGGATCGGACATCCTGACCTACACCTCCCGCGGCACCCAGAAGAAATTCGAGATCGTGGACAACCCCTGGAATCCCGGGGAGCCCGTCGTCCTCCTGCCCGCGGTGAATCCCGACGTCGCCATCGTCCACGTCCAGCGGGCGGATCCTATGGGCAATCTGTTCATCGAGGGTTTCTCCACCCACGAGCCGGAAATGATCCGGGCCTCCCGGGCGGTCATCGTCACCTGCGAGGAGGTGGTCTCCACCGAGGAGGCCCGGAGCCATCCCGAGCGCACGACCATCCCCTTCCTGCACGTCAGCGCGGTGGTCCACCAGCCCTGGGGCGCGCACCCCACCTCGGTCCATCGCTATTACGATTATGATGGGGACCACATCACCCACTACCAGGCCTGTGCCCGACAGGGGGGCGAGGCCGTGCAAGGCTACCTGGATCGCTACGTGTACGGGTCCAAGAGTTTTGCCGACTACCTGGAACGGATCGGCGGCCCCGCGGGGGTTCGGGGGTTCGGTCGTTCTTCTGGGTTCCTCGAACCACCGAACACTCGAACTACCGAACGCCTGTCGCGTTGACCTGCCGAACCTCCAAACGCGAGGGCAAAGCAGTGAGGGGTGGCATGCCGGCACCGAACGGACCTAACGGATTCACCAACCAGGAACTCATGGTGATCGAGGCCGCCCGGCACATCCAGGACGGCAACGTGGTCCTGGTGGGAACCGGGATGCCCATGGTGGCCACCACCTTCGCCCAGAAGAGCCACGCGCCGAACTGCATCTGCGTGGTGGAAAGCGGCCCCATCGCGCCCGAGGTC
>JACPAT010000105.1 GCA_016180655.1 Candidatus Methylomirabilota bacterium
AGGGTGATGGTCACCCACGGCAGGCGCGTGACCTGCTGATGCTCGTGACCGATGGGAATCAGCATGCCTCGCCCCCGGGGCGGGATGCGGCTCCAGCGTCTTTGACGCGGGGAAGATCTGTGTCGAGGCTCGAATACCGGTTCACTGGATCTGTGTGTACCAGGCGATGCGGCATCCCTGCGTCTTCTCCGAAGTGGGGGAATGCGGTCAGATTGGCCAGACCGTAGCACCCCGGACGTCGGTGTCAAGTTGAAACTGGGCGCGGTAGGGCGCGGCGAATGAGAGACCGGAGAGAATGTGTCGAGAAAATCGGTGCGACCAGTTCCGGGGATCTCTACACGGTGCAGCGTGGGAGCGAAGTTTGTCCGCCCCGCCAATCGCCTCGTGATTCCGGCTTGACACCAGCGCTCGCCTTTTGATATTCGAAGAGTGGTTTTGCGATATGCAAAACCCGGCCCCCCCGAGGTTTATTGCGTGCGTCACGTCGAAAGGAGGCGATCAGCCACCATGGCACATCTCAGCATCCTGCCGCCGGAGCAGTGCAAGTGGGATGGGGTGGCCCTTGGCGAGGTGATGATCCGTTTCGACCCCGGTGACGTGCCGTTTGAACGGGCCCGCGCCTGCCGCATCTGGCACGGCGGGGGCGAGGTCAACGTGGCCGAGGGGCTGGCCTGTTGCTTCGGCCTGCGGACCACGGTCCTCACGGCCCTGGTAGACGACGGCTTCGGGCGGAACATCAGCAACCAGTTCCGCGAGGCGGGCGTGGATACCAGCCGCATCCTCTGGTTCTCCACCAGCGGGAAGGGGAAGTACGCCACCGACAAGAAGGGCACCTTGATGAACGGGATCAACGCCACCTTCCGGGGCAAGGGGGTGATCCCATCCAAGACCGAGTACTACCGGGCCCACACCCCCGTCCGCGAGGTGGGCGCAGCCGAGTATGACCTGGATGCGCTGTTCGGCCGGGAGGGGGTGCGCTGGGCCCACACCGGCGGCATCTATACCCTGCTCTCCCCCAAGACGGCCGAGACGGCCATCGAGTATCTGAAGCAGGCCGGCCAGCACGGCACGCTCCGCTCGACGGATCTGAATTACCGCGCCAACGTGGAACCCAACAAGGACCGGGCGCGGAGCATCAACCGCCAGATCGTCCCCCACGTGGAGTTCCTGGTGGGCAACCAGAGCGACTTCGACGACGCCCTGGGCTACACCGCGGACGTGGCCAAGAACGCGGACATGGAGGAGTGGCTGGCCGCCTACGTCGCCCTGCTTCGCAGGGTGGCCAAGGACTTCCCGAACCTGAAACTCATCGGAACCCAACTGCGGGGCGCCCTCTCGGCCGACCGGATCGACTGGGGCGCCGTGCTGTACGACGTGGCCGAGGACAAGCTGTACCAGGCGACCGTGCGCCGCAACGTGGAGATCAGCGATCGCACCGGCGGAGGCGACTCCTTCGCCTCGGGCGTGATCGCGGCGATCCTCAAGGGCAAGGGCCTGGACGAGGCCGTGGAGTGGGGGGCCGCCCACGGCGTCCTGGTCCAGGAGACCCCCGGCGACACCAGCATGGTGACCCAGGCGATGGTGGAGGCCGAGGTGGCCCGCGCCCGGAAGGGCGGCGGCGTGGTCGCGTTGCGCTAGCCCCAATGCTGTTCACTTAGGCGGCGAGCCTGCAGAAATCCCCCCTCGCCCCCCTTTGGCAAAGGGGGGGATGGGGGGATTTGCTCGGGTGCTGGCGTCATTGTCGAGCCTTATGTGAACGGTATTGGGGCTACGAGGGCAGCGCACAGGAGGACACCATGTCAGAGGGTTATACGAGAGACCCGTCGCGGGTGGACAAGGCGCTCCGGGAGAAGGGGATCGTGGTGGTCATGGCCCGGGATTACGCCCGGAACGCCCTGGACGTGGTGAACACCATCCAGGCCATCTACGAGGCCGGCTACGTGGCCGAGGTCACCTTCCGCATCCCGGAGGGGATCGTCAGGGAAGCGATGGTCGAGCTGCGGAAGCGACGCGCCGAGACCGTGAAGACCCGCCCCGGCGACCCCATGCTTTTGGGCGTGGGCAGCATCATCAATCCCCGCGAGCTGGAGGACGCCATCGAGATGGGCTTTGACATGATCGTGGGCCCCGACTCGGGCATGGGCGGCTGCCGCGAGCCCATCGAGTTCGTCCGGAGGGTCCGGGCCGCCAAGGTCTTCGGCGTCCCGGGAAGTTTCTCGCCGTCGGAGTTCTCCTACTTCCTGGAGCGCGAGGACGGCCTGGAGCCCGACGGCATCAAGATCTTCAACGCCAGCATCTACGGCCCCAGCGGGCTGGGGGCGCTCTTGGCCCCGTACCAGCGCGACCGGCACAAGGGCAAGCTGATCATGCCCACGGGGGGCGTCAACCTCAAGACGGGGGCCGGCTTCCAGGAGCAGATCAGCAAGCGCGGGTTCTTCCCCGTGCTTGGGATGTCGTCCCCCCTGGAGTTGGTCCTGGAGCGCAAGAAACCGGGCGACCCGGACACGCTCCGCGAATCCCTCCGGAAGTTCACGCAGGAGTTCAAACCGTACCAGCCGGCGTAACCTGCCGCAGCGGCAGGTCCAAAGGCGTTCGGGGGTTTCCGCCTTTGGCGGATTCGGCGGTTCGACAGTTCTCACACACCGGGAACAGCCGACCTGCCGAACAGTCGAACGGTTTTCACGTGAGGTCCCATGCCCGTCTCGCCCCGCAGCCCCCGGTATCACTCCACGTCCCTCGCGCGGGCCCTCACCATCCTGGACCTGTTCGAGCCCGGGACGCCGACCCTGAGCGCCACGCAGATCGCGCGGAGCCTGCGCGTCCGTCCCGGCAGTCTGTATCCTGCCCTCAGCACCCTCGGGCGGTTCGGGTATCTCGAACGCCGTCCGGACAAGCGATTCCGGCTCGGCCTGAAGCTCCTGGAGCGTGGCCACACCATCCTCCTGCACCTGGACCTGTACGAGCGTGCCAGGCCGGCCTTGCGGCAGTTGGCCCAGGCCCTCTCGGCCAATGCCCACCTTGCCGTCCTCCATCAGGGGCAGGTCCTGTACCTGGGCAGGGAGGAGGCGGCCCCCAGCGCGGTTTTCCCCTCCATCGTGGGCCGCCTGGTCCCGGCGCATTGCACCGCCCTGGGCAAGGTGTTGCTGGCCCATTTGCCTCCGGGCGAGAATCGCCGCCTCCCGGCGGGCCGACCGCTGGAACGGCGGACAGCCAGGACGATCACCAGCCTCCGGCGACTGGAGGTCGAGCTGGCCGGTGTGCTGGCACGGGGCTATGCGGTGGATAACGAGGAACTCCACGAAGGAGTGGTATGTGTCGCCGCGCCCATCCGGGATCACGCGGGCGGGGTCGTGGCGGCGATCAGCGTCTCGTTGCTGAAGGCGCGGGTGACCGAGGCCCGGATTGAGAAGATCGCCCAGGACGTGGTCCGCAGCGCCGCGCGGATCTCCGGGGCGATGGGGTACCGGCCCGCGTGAGGGATGCGAGGGCGACCCGGAAAGGGACGATGGACATGCGGGTGCTGGTGATGGGTCTGGGATTCTTCGGGAAGAACTGGCTCAAGGAGGTGCTGGCCTGCACGGAGTGCGAGGTGGCGGGGATCGTGGCCAAACACCCGGAGCTGCTGGCCACGGTCGGCGAGGCGTTCACCGTTGCGCCCTCGAAGCGATTCACCACGATCGAGGAAGGCCTGGATCGCTCACAGGCGCAGGCGGTCATCGTCGCCCTGCCGGAGATGGTCCACAAGAGGGCGATCCTGGCGGCGCTCCATCGGGGCCTGCACGTCCTCACGGAGAAGCCGCTGGCCATGGACATGACCGAAGCGGCCGAGGTGGTCCGGGCGGCCCGCCGCGCCCGGGGCGCGATTCTGATGGTGGACCAGAACTACCGCTGGCGGCCGCAGACCCGGGCGCTCCGCCGGGCGATCCGGGAGGGCAGGATCGGGCGGGTGGCCTCGGCCAGCTACGAGTTCCGCCAGAGCATCCTGCGCCCGACGACGGATGCCTGGCGCGAGGAGATGCCGCATCCCTACCTCCACGATATCGCCATCCACCACTTCGATCTCTTGCGGGCCTGCACGGGCCAGGAATGCACGGAGGTGCTGGCCGTCCCCGTCCGGCCGCCCTGGAGCTGGTACCGGGGCCTCCCGGCGCTGGACGCCATCCTGACCTTCGATCAGGGCGCGAGCGTCAGTTACACGGGCAGCATGGTGGCGCGGGGATTCATCACGCCGCAGGACGGTCTCATCACGATCGTGGGCGAGGGCGGGACCCTGCGGCTGGAGGCGGACGGGCAGGTGCGCTGCTACCGGGACACCCAGGTGGAGGTGGTCCCGCCCGAGGCGATGCCCTTCACCGACACCGCCTATGCGCTGCGGGAATTTCTGGCGGCCATCCGGGAGGCGCGGCGCCCCGAGACAGACGTGGAGGACAACGTCCGGTCGCTGGCCATGGTGGCGGCGGCCGTCACGTCGGCGGAGAAGCGCCAGCCGGTCGCCGTGGCCCCCTTGGTGGCGGAGGCTCTCGCCGCATAGCCTGGGGAATGACCAATTTCCAATGACCAATGACAAATGACCACTGGGTTCTCAGCTCGATTGGGAATTGGTCATTGGTCATTCGTTCGGGGGATAGGAGGGCATCGTGGATCTCGGACTCAAGGATCGGGTGGCCATCGTCACGGGTGGGAGCAAGGGGCTGGGGCAGGCAGAGGCCGAGGCCTTGGCGGCCGAGGGGGCCGCAGTCGTCGTGGCCACGGCCAAGAGCGTGCGCGAGGCGGAGCACGTCGTCCGACGCCTGCTCGACAGGGGGAGCCGCGCGATCTCCGTCCAGGCGGATGTGAGCCAGACGGCCGACGTGCAGCGCCTGGTGGAGACCACGCTGAAGGCCTTCAACCGCCTGGACATCCTGGTCAACAACGCCGGGACGACCGGCCCGCACCTCAACAAGCCCCTGGTGGATCTGCCGGAGGAGCTCTGGGACTTCATGCTGGGGAACCACCTGCGCAGCGCCTTCCTCTGCATCAAGTACGCGGCGCCCCACATGGTCAAGCAGGGATGGGGGCGGATCATCAACACCTCCTCGATCCACGGACGGGTAGGCGGCCGGCCGAACCTGGGGCACTACGGGGCCGCCAAGGCCGGGGTGATCGCCCTGACCATGACCGCGGCGCGGGAGCTCGGACCCAAGGGGGTCACGGCCAATGTCATCGCCCCGGGGTTCATCGGGACCGAGACGCTGCGGGGGACCCTGGCGCCGGTCTTGGAGAAGCTGCAGCAGCAGATCCCGCTGGGCCGGATCGGGGAGCCGGCGGAGGTGGGGCGGGTGGTCGCCTTCCTGGCTTCGGAGGCGGCCTCGTACGTCAACGGGGCGGTGGTGGACATTACGGGGGGGCGGCTGGAGTATTTCTTCTAAGAACGGAAACTGGAAGTTGGAAATTGGAAACTGGGCGCGGATCGTGTTCTGACCAGTTTCCAGCTTCCATCTTCCAATTTCCAGGGATCGGGGCAGAGCGTGAGCAGCAAAGTCATCAGCGCGCGAGCGGCGGTGGATCTGGTGAAGTCGGGGAACACCCTGGCCTTGCACGGGGCCGGCGGCGGCAACCTGGAGGCGGACCTCCTGATCCGCACCCTGGCCGAGAAGTTCGAGGAGGCGGGGCAGCCGCGCGACCTCACCCTCTTCCATGTGTCGGGGCTGGGGGACTGGAAGAGCACCGGCCTGAACCTCCTCACCGGAGAGGGCCTGGTGAAGCGGAACGTCGGCGGCCATTACGGGATGTCTCCCAAGTACGCCCAGCTCATCCTGGACAACAAGATCGAGGCCTACAACTGGCCCCAGGGGGTCATGTCCCAGTGGCTGCGCGAGGTGGCGGGCGGGCGGCCCGGCCTCGTCACCCATATCGGCCTCCACACCTTCGTGGACCCGCGGGTCGAGGGCGGGAAGCTGAACGCCCGGACCACCGAAGACCTGATCGAGGTCATCAGCCTGGGAGGCCGCGAGTGGCTGTTCTACCGGGCGTTCCCCCTCAACGTCTGCTTCATCCGCGGGACGACCGCCGACGAGAAGGGGAACCTGACGCTGGAGCAGGAGCCGGCGTTCCTCGAGGTGCTGCCCATGGCCTTGGCCACCCGGAACTCGGACGGCCTCGTCATCGCCCAGGTGAAACGCCTGGCCCAATCGGGCAGCCTGCCGGCCAAGATGGTGAAGGTACCCCACACCCTGGTGGATTACATCGTGGTGCACCCGGACCAGTGGCAGAGCGTCGAGAGCGAGTACGATCCCGCCCTCAGCGGGGAGGTCCGGGTGCCCAT
>JACPAT010000106.1 GCA_016180655.1 Candidatus Methylomirabilota bacterium
TCTGGCTGGTGCCGATCCTCCCCTTGGCGGGGGTGGTGATCAACGGGATCTTCGGCCGGTGGGTCCGGGAGCGTGCCCACTTGCTGGCGGTGGGGACGACCGGGCTCTCCTTCCTGATTGCCCTGGGGATCTTCCTCCAGGTCCTGACCGGGCGGACGCTCAACTGGGATGTCTACTCGTGGGTCCCGGTGGGGGACTTCCATGCCACCGTGGGGTTCCAGGTGGACCCCCTCTCGGCCGTGATGATGCTGGTGGTCACCTTCGTGGGGTTCCTCATCCACGTCTACTCCGTCGGCTACATGCATGGTGACCCGGGGTACGCCCGGTTCTTCACCTACATGAACCTGTTCATGAGCTCGATGCTGATCCTGGTCCTGGCCAACAACTACCTGTTCATGTTCCTGGGGTGGGAGGGGGTCGGACTCTGCTCGTACCTGCTCATCGGGTTCTGGTACCAGAAGCAGTCGGCGTCGGATGCCGGAAAGAAGGCCTTCGTGGTCAACCGGATCGGCGACGCCGGGTTCCTGCTGGGCCTGTTCCTGATCTGGCGGACCTTCGGGTCGCTGCACTACGCCGAGATCTTCCCCCAGGTGGCGGAGCTGCACGAGATCCTGGCGCAGCCCTCCATCTTCGGACTGAGCCTGGTCACCTGGATGACCCTCCTGCTCTTCACCGGCGCTGTGGGCAAGTCGGCCCAGCTCCCGCTGTACGTCTGGCTGCCCGATGCCATGGAGGGGCCGACGCCCGTCTCGGCGCTGATCCACGCCGCCACCATGGTGACCGCGGGCGTGTACATGGTTGCCCGATCCAGCGCCCTGTTCGACGCGGCGCCGGTGAGCATGACCGTGGTGGCCACCGTGGGGGCGCTGACGGCGGTCTTTGCTGCCACCATCGCCCTGGTCCAGAACGACATCAAGCGAGTGGTGGCCTACTCGACCATCTCGCAGCTCGGGTACATGTTCCTGGGCGCCGGGGTCGGGGCCTACGCCAGCGCCATCTTCCACCTGGCGACCCACGCCTTCTTCAAGGCGCTCCTGTTCCTGGGCTCCGGCTCGGTGATCCACGGCCTTGGCGGGGAGCAGGACATCCGGAGGATGGGCGGCCTGCGGAAGCACATGCCTATCACGGCCTATACCTTCCTGTTGGCCGCGCTGGCCAACGCGGGCATCTTCCCCCTGGCGGGGTTCTGGTCCAAGGACCAGATCCTGCATGCCGCCATCGCCTCGGGCCACGTCTGGCTGTGGGCCCTGGGGGCGGCGGGGGCGTTCGGCACGGCGTTCTACATGTTCCGCCTCTACTTCGTCACCTTCGAGGGGGAATCCCGCGTGGATCCCCACGTGGCGCACCACATTCACGAGTCGCCCCGCGTGATGGCGGTCCCGCTGATCATCCTCGCCGTCTTCGCCTTCGGCGGGGGAGAGGGGGCGGGACACCAGGGGCCGTCCGAATTCACCATGGCGCTGGTCTCGGTCGCCATCGCGGCCGCCGGGATCGCGCTGGCCTACCAGATGTACCTGCGCCGGCGGGAGCTGGCGGACCGGATGGCGGAGCGGTTCCGGGGGGCGTACAGGCTCCTCCTCAACAAGTACTGGGTGGACGAGATCTACAACGCCGTCTTCGTGGACTTCGGGAAGTGGCTGTGCCACCGCATGTGGTTCGTGGACGCCAAGGGGGTGGACGGCGCCGTGAACGGGACGAGCTGGCTCACGGTTTTCGCGAGCCATCTCTCGGCGCGATTCGACTTCCGCGGGGTGGACGGCCTGGTGAATGCCATTGCCGACGTGATCCAGGGAGGCAGCCAGGCCTTCAAGCGCATCCAGACGGGGGTGATCCAGAACTACCTCCTGGCCATGGCCATGGGGATCTTCGTGATAGTCTCCCTCTATTTCTTCTTCTAGGAGGCTGCTGAAAAAGGCCCATCTGCGGCGTCAGGCGCTCGTCGCGGCACTGCGACGTACATACGGCAGTACGCCTCGTACCGCGCCTTCGCGCCTTCCTTGCACCTGGGAACTTTTTGAGCAGCCTCTTCTAGCAGGGCGCTTCTCAGCACCCTGCTAGGTTCCACGGTCTGAGCACGCAAGGAGCGGCCGTATGACCGAGCAGGGGAACATCCTCGGAATTCCGATCCTGTCGCTCATCACCTTCCTGCCGCTGGTCGGGGTGGTCCTGCTGCTCCTGGTGGGGCGGGAGCGGGTCCGGGTCATCCGCAACCTGGCCTTCCTCGTCTCCCTGGCCAGCTTCGCGGCCTCGCTCCTCCTGCCGTTGTACTACGACCGGTCCACGGCGGCCGTGCAATTCGTGGAGCGACTGAACTGGATCCCCACCATCGGGGTGACCTACTTCTTCGGGTTGGACGGGATCAGCCTGTGGCTGGTGATGCTCACCACCTTCCTGTCGCCCATCGCCGTCCTGTGCTCCTACGAGTCCATCAAGCACCGGACGAAGGAATTCTACATCTTCCTCCTCATCCTGGAGACCGGGATGCTGGGGGTGTTCGTGGCCCTGGACTTCTTCCTCTTCTACGTGTTCTGGGAGGTCATGCTGGTCCCCATGTACTTCCTCATCGGGGTCTGGGGCAGCGACCGGCGCCTCTACTCGGCCATCAAGTTCTTCCTGTACACGCTGTTCGGCAGCGTCATCATGTTGCTGGGGATCCTGGCGGTGTACTTCTACGCCGGGGGCCAGACCGGGCGGTACACCTTCGACGTCCTCCAGCTCATGCGGGTCGCCTATCCCAACGCGCCGGTCATCAACTTCCTGGGGGTGGCGCTCTCCTTCCAGGACCTGGTCTGGCTGGCCTTCGCCCTCTCCTTCGCCATCAAGGTCCCCATGTTCCCGTTCCACACCTGGCTGCCCGACGCCCACACCGACGCCCCCACGGCCGGCTCGGTGATCCTGGCCGGCGTCCTGCTGAAGATGGGGACCTACGGGTTCATCCGGTTCAACCTGCCCATGTTCCCCGAGGCCAGCCAGCACTTCGTGCCGCTCATCTTCGTCCTGTCCATCATCGCCATCATCTACGGGGCCATGGTGTGCATGGTCCAGCCGGACATGAAGCGGCTGATCGCCTACAGCTCCGTCAGCCACATGGGCTTCGTCATGCTGGGCATGTTCGCCTTCAATCCCCAGGGGGTCCAGGGCAGCATCCTGCAGATGATCAATCACGGGCTGTCCACGGGCGGCCTGTTCCTGGTCGTGGGCCTGATCTACGACCGGCGGCACACCCGGCTCATCTCCGAGCTGGGCGGCATCTCCCGGCCGATGCCGGTGTATGCCACGCTCTTCGCCATCATCATGTTCGCCTCCATGGGGCTGCCGGGGCTGAACGGCTTCATCGGCGAGTTCCTGATCCTCATCGGGGCGTTCCAGGTCCGGTGGTGGTGGGGCGCCTTCGCCGTGACCGGGATCATCCTGGGCGCGGCCTACATGCTGTGGCTGTACCAGCGCACCATGTTCGGCGAGGTCACCAAGGAGGAGAACAAGAGCCTGCCCGATTTGGACGCCCGCGAGATGGCGACGCTTTTGCCCATCATCGCCTTCTGCTTCTGGATCGGCCTGTACCCGGCGCCGTTCCTCAAGGCCATGGAAGCCTCGGTGGCCAACGTGATCCAGATCGTGGAAAAGGGCGCGGCCGGGAAGGCGGTCGGGGCGAAGCAGGCGGCGGCAACTGGGCAAGTCGGTAACCCGGTGATTGCCAAAGTGCCAGATCGCCAAGTTGCCAATCTCGGCTCTCGGCTCGCAGCTCTCGACTCTAAGGGAAGCCGATGACCCCACTGTTCAATCCGGCGGACCTGGTCCTGGCGGCGCCGGAGATCGTCATCACGGTCACCGGCCTCCTGGTGCTGGTGCTGGATCTCGCCGTGCGCGGCCGGAATCGGGGCTGGCTGGGCGCCCTGAGCGTGCTGGGGGTGATCGTGGCGCTGGGCCTCGTGGTCCGCCAGGCGGGGCGCTGGGCCTCGTGGTCCGCCAGGCGGCCGCGCCGGCGCGGGCGCTCGCCTTCAGCGGCCTGCACGTGGTGGACAACTACGCCAACTTCTTCAAGGTGGTGTTCCTGCTGAGCGCCATCATCGTCATCCTGCTCTCCGCCCGGACCCTGCAAGAGCAGGAGATGCCCGTGGGCGAGTTCAACGCCCTCCTGCTGTTCGCCACCCTGGGGACCATGCTCATGGCGTCGGCGGCCGATCTCCTCTCGCTCTTCGTCGGGCTGGAGACCATGGCGGTCTGCACGTACGTCCTGTGCGGCTTCCTCAAGCGGGACCAGCGGTGCAACGAGGGGGCCCTCAAGTACCTCCTCATGGGGGCGTTCTCGACGGGGGTGGTTCTCTACGGGATGGTCCTGCTCTACGGTTTTGCCGGGAGCACCAACCTGGAGGCCATCGCCCGGACGATCGGGATGGGGACCTTCCGGAATCCCGCGCTCCTCATGGCCATGGTCCTGCTGGCGGCGGGCTTCGGCTTCAAGATCGCGGCCGTTCCCTTCCACATGTATCTGCCCGACATGTACGAGGGGGCGCCCACGCCCGTGGTGGCCTTCATGGCCGGGGCAGCGGAGCTGGCTGGGCTGGCCGTCCTGGTGCGGGTCTTCCTGCTGGCCATGCCGGGCCTCCAGGTGGACTGGGGCCTGCTGTTCTGGGTCCTGGCGGTCCTCACCATGACCATCGGGAATCTCGTGGCCATCGCCCAGGCCAACATCAAGCGGATGCTGGCCTACAGCACCATCGCCCACATGGGCTACCTCTTGATCGGGCCCGTGGTGGGCAGCCAGCTCGGGGTGGCGGCCGTGCTCTTCTATAGCCTGGTGTACGCCTGCATGACGATCGGGGCCTTCGGGATGGTGATCCTGCTCGCCCGCGGGACGGTGCGGGGGGATCAGATCGACGACTTCACCGGCCTGGCCCAGCGCAGCCCCCTGGCCGCCGCCATCATGCTGCTGTTCCTGCTGTCCCTGACGGGCATACCGCCCACGGCCGGCTTCGTCGGGAAGTTCTACCTGTTCGCGGCCGCGGTGGACGCGGGGTACATCTGGCTGGTGCTCATCGCGGTGATCAACTCGGCCATCTCGCTCTTCTACTACATGCGGGTGGTGATGGTGATGTACATGCGGGACCTGCCGCCGCAGGGGATCGTCCTGAGCCGGTCGCCGGCCCTGTACCTGGCGCTGCTCCTGGCTGCGGCGGCCACGCTGCTCCTCGGCATCTTTCCGGGACCCGTCCTGGAATTCGCAAAGGCCTCCGCGGCAGGGATCGCAGGCTAGCCTCCCCGCAAGATTGCGGATTTCGAATTTCGGATTGTCGATTTCCCTACAAGTCGGGGGAAGGGCTTGACAGCGGGGAGATTCGCGGATAGAAAAAGGAGGCCTTCCCACCTCCTGGTGCCCCGCGCCTGACCGGGGGCCGTGTCATGGCCGACGAAGAACCCTCGGTCCTCAGGCAGCTCGCCCGGTTAAGCACCATCGGCGTATCCCTGGTGGCGGCCACGGCCATCGGCCTGGCGATCGGCTACGGGTTGGATCGGGTGCTCGGCACCCGCCCGTGGCTGACGCTGGTGTTCACGCTGTTCGGGATCGCGGCGGGGTTCGTCAACCTATTCCGGGACGTGGGCATGCTGGGGCGTGGGCGCCGGTAGCCGGAAGGCGTGGCAGGGGCCTGCACACGGATTTCTGCGGAACGTGGGAGTCACATGGCGACGGAAGCGGTCGAGAAGGCGTCAGGCGGCAAAGGATTCTGGATCGTCCTGGGAATCCTGGTGGTCGTGAATCTGGGGGTGAGCTTCTTCTTCGCCCCGCGCCAGGTCGAGTTGCACCATGCGCCCGTCGTGCAGTTGCCGAACTTCCTGGCCTTCCTGGGCGTGCCAGGGCAGTGGATGCCGGCCCACCTCACGTTCACCTGGCTGCTCATGGGGTTCCTGGTGGTCGTGGGGGCGTTGGGGACCCGTGCCCTCCGGCCGGTGCCTGGCGCGCTCCAGAATGTCGTGGAGGTCGTGATCGAGGCGTTTTCCGGGCTGCTGGATCAGATGATCGGCCGGCAGGGGCGACAGTTCCTCCCCCTGATCGGCACGGCCGGATTGTTCATCCTGACCAGCAATCTTTTGGGGAACATCCCCGGATTTCAGCCGCCCACGGCCAACTGGAATACCACCGTGGCCCTGGCCGTGACCGTGTTTCTCTCCTACAACTACTTCGGGATCCGGAAGCACGGACTGCTGAATTACTTGAAGCACTTCTGCGGTCCGATCTGGTGGTTGGCACCCCTGATGTTCCCGATCGAGTTCATTGGCCACCTGGCCCGGCCGGTGTCGCTCTCCATCCGTCTTTTCGGCAACATCTTCGGCGAGGAGAGCGTCATCGTCATCCTCCTCTCCCTGGCGTGGCTGGTGATGCCCTATCTCATCTGGCTGGGGATCATGCTGCCGCTGAGCCTGTTCACGGCCGCGGTGCAGACCTTCGTCTTCATCATGTTGTCCATGGTGTATATCGCCGGAGGTAGAAAGGAGGGCGTGGATGGGCGGCTTTGGCGGACGGGTGGCGTGGGGGACAATGGCACTTCTTCTCCTGGCGGCCGGGTCGGCCTTCGCGGCCGAGGCGGGGGCGCCCGGGGGGGGCGGGATGTCGGTGGGGGTGATCAGCATCATCACGGGAGGCTTCGCCATGGCGATCGCCTCGGGTGCGGCGGCGATCGGGCAGAGCCGGGCCATCGTCGCAGCCCTCGAGGGCATCGCCCGGCAGCCGAATGCGGCGCCCCGAATCCAGGTGGCCATGATCATCGGTCTGGCCCTGATCGAATCGCTGGCGATCTACGTGCTTCTCATCTCGCTGATCATCTTCTTCGTGAAGCCGTTCGGCGCCTAGCCTCGCTCGGGGGGACCTCGCGCTCGACCTGGCGGGTCCCCCCTTTTTGGGTCGGCTAATGTGCGATGCTTCACATGCCTGACGCGGGGACGGTTCCGCGCCGCACGCAGGTGAGTGTCCTGGCATGCTCCTCGATTATGTGCCGATCCTGATCCTGGTGGTTCTGGCGGCGCTCTTCGCGGGCGGCTCCATCCTCCTGTCCGCCCTCCTGGGTCCGCGCCGGCCCGACCCCGAGAAGCTCTCGCCGTACGAGTGCGGGATGGAGCCGGTGGGCAGCGCCCGGGAGCCGTTTTCGATCAAGTTCTACCTCGTGGCGATGCTCTTCATCATCTTCGACATGGAGATCGTCTTCCTGTACCCCTGGGCGGTGGTCTTCAAGCAGCTCAAGCTGTTCGGCCTGGTCGCCATGGGGACGTTCTTGCTCGTCCTGCTCGCGGGGTACTTCTACGTCTGGAAGAAGGGCGGGTTGGAGTGGGATTGAGAGCCGGGTACCCACGCGTGAGCGTGGGTGGCCGAGAGCCGAGAGGGGAGCAGAGGGGCAGCGGGGGGACCCCGGTGAAATCTCGAATGTCGAATTTCGAATGTCGAATTTGACCAATCCGCAATCCGCAATCCGCAATCCAAAATTTCGCGGGGATGGGGCTCCGCAGGATGAATGCGAGCGGAGGAGCAGGGGTGAGCGACTCGGAGACCAGGACCGATAGCCGAGAGGAAGCCCAGGCGGAGAGCCTGGTCCTCCAGCGCCTGCGGGAGCAGTGCGGCGACGCCCTGCGCGAGGTCAAGGTCTGGCGGAACGAGACCACCGTGATTCTCTCGCGGCAGGACCTGGTCCGCGTCTGCCGGTTCCTCCGCGACGACCCGGATCTGGCCTTCGACTTCCTGTCGGATGTCACGGGCGTGGACCGGTTGAAGCTCCCCCAGGCCTCGCCGCGCTTCGAGGTGGTCTACAACCTCTACTCGCTCCAGCACCGGCGCCGGCTGCGGCTCAAGGTCCGCGTGGACGAGGGGGAAGCGATCCCCACGGTGACCGGCGTGTGGGAGACGGCCAACTGGCACGAGCGGGAGGTGTATGACCTGTTCGGCGTGCCCTTCGAGGGACACCCGGACCTCCGGCGCATCCTGATGCCCGACGATTGGGAAGGCCACCCCTTGCGGAAGGATTACCCGGTGGAGGCGTCGCCCAGGTGGTGGGAGGAAGAGCCGGCATGACCTCCACCCGGACCATGACCCTGAACATGGGCCCCCAGCACCCCTCGACCCACGGGGTGCTGCGCCTGGTCCTCACACTGGACGGCGAGGTGGTGGTCAAGTGCGTCCCTCACATCGGCTACCTCCACACCGGGATCGAGAAGGGGCTGGAGAGCAAGCGATACCAGCAGGGCATCCCCCTGACCGACCGGATGGACTACCTGGCGCCGCTCTCCAACAACCTGGCCCTGGTCCTGGCCGTCGAGAAGGCCCTGGGGATCACGGTGCCCGAGCGGGCCCAGACGATCCGGGTCCTGCTCACCGAGCTCACCCGGATCAAGAGCCACCTGGTCTGGCTGGGGACCCACGCCCTGGACATCGGGGCCATGTCCGTCTTCCTGTACTGCTTCCGGGAGCGGGAAGCGATCCTGGACCTGTACGAGGCGGTGAGCGGCCAGCGGATGATGTCCAGCTACTTCCGCGTGGGGGGCCTGGCGTCGGACCTGCCCCCGGGTTTCGAGGACGCCGTCAAGGCCTTCCTGAAGACCTTCCCGGATCGCCTGGCGGAGTACGAGGCGCTCCTCACGGCGAACCCGCTCTGGCGCCAGCGCACGATCGGGATCGGAACCATCAAGCGGGAGGAGGCCATCGCCCTGGGCCTGTCGGGGCCGGGCCTGCGGGCCTGCGGGGTCGCCTACGACGTGCGGCGGGCCCACCCCTACAGCGGCTACGAGCGGTACAGCTTCGACATCCCGCTGGGCAAGACCGGGGACGTCTACGACCGCTACCTGGTCCGCATGGCGGAGATGCGGCAGAGCCACCGGATCGCCGGCCAGGCGCTGGAGCGGCTCACCCCCGGTCCCGTCAACGTGGCCGATCCCAAGCTGATCCCGCCCCCCAAGCCGCTCCTCAAGCGGTCCATGGAGGCCCTCATCCACCACTTCAAGCTGTACGCCGAGGGCTTCTCGGTCCCGGCGGGAGAGGTCTATCACGCCATCGAGGCCCCCAAGGGGGAGCTGGGCTGCTACCTGGTGAGTGACGGGAGCCCCCGGCCCTACCGGGTCCACTTCCGCGCCCCCTCCTTCGTGAACCTCCAGGCCCTCCCCAAGATGGTGGAGGGGCGCCTGGTAGCCGACGTGGTCGCCGTCATCGGGTCCCTGGATATCGTCCTGGGGGAGATCGACCGGTAGGGCAGCCAAGAGGAATGGGCCAGGGATGATCTCGGACGAGACGAGAAAGCGGTTTGACGAGCTCGTCAAGCGCTACCCGGAGAAGCGCTCGGCGCTGATCCCCATCCTCCACGAGGTCCAGGCGGAAGTGGGGTACCTTTCGCCGGAGGCCATCGCCTGGGTGGCCGCGTACCTCACGCTCAGCCCGGCCGACGTGATGAGCGTGGCCAGCTTCTACGACATGCTGCACCTGGAGCCGGTGGGGAAGCACATGATCTACGCGTGCCACAACCTCACCTGCTCGCTGCTGGGCGCCGAACGGCTGATCCGCCACCTGGAGGACCGGCTCGGAATCCGGATGGGCGAGACGACCCCCGACGGGCTCATTTCCCTCAAGCGGATGGAATGCCTGGCGTCCTGCGGCACGGCGCCCGCGATCCAGATCGACGGCGTGTACTACGAGCGGGTGACCCCCCAGAAGCTGGACGAGCTGCTGGAGAAGTTGCGGAACGGTCGCCTCCAGGGGTCCAGGACGTAGGACGCGGGGCCGACCGGGCCCGCACGCGAGACGCGGGATGGCATACGAGAAGATCCTGACGCGGTACAGGGACCTCCCGAATTACACCGGGACGATCGACGAGTACATCACCCAGGGGGGCTACCAGGCGCTTCCCAAGGCGCTCCGCGAGTTCCAGCCCGCGGACCTCATCGAGATCGTCAAGCGGTCCGGGCTGCGGGGCCGGGGGGGTGCCGGGTTCCCCTGCGGGGTGAAGTGGGGGTTCACTCCCAAGGACTCGCCCAAGCCCAAGTACCTGGTCTGCAACTGCGACGAGAGCGAGCCGGGGACCTTCAAGGACCGGATGCTCATCGAGGAGGAGCCGCACCAGCTCATCGAGGGGCTCATCATCTCGAGCTACGCCATCGGCTGCCGCCTGGCCTTCATCTACTGCCGGGGGGAGTTCGTCTCCGGGGCCCAGGTGCTGGAGCGCGCGCTGCGGGAGGCCTACGGGCGCGGCTACCTGGGCACGAACATCCTGGGCAGCGGGTTCGACCTGGACGTGCACGTCCATCGCGGCGCCGGCGCCTACATCTGCGGAGAGGAGACCGGCCTCCTCGAATCGCTCGAGGGGAAGCGCGGCCAGCCCCGCATGAAGCCCCCCTTCCCGGCCATCTCGGGCCTCTACCGGTCGCCGACCGTGGTCAACAACGTCGAGACCCTCTCCAATATCCCCCACATCGTGCTGCGGGGCGCGGAATGGTACGCCGGCATCGGCCCGCCCAAGAGCGCCGGCCCGCGCCTCTTCTCGGTGAGCGGACACGTGGAGCGGCCGGGGAACTACGAACTCCCCATGAGCATCACGCTGCGGGAGCTGATCTTCGACCACGCCGGCGGCATCCCAAACGGCCGGCGCCTGAAGGCCGTGATACCCGGGGGGTCCTCGGCCCCGGTCCTGACGGAGCAGCACCTGGACGTGCCCATGGACTTCGAGTCGCTGGCGGCGGCCGGGTCCATGGGCGGCTCGGGCGGGGTCATCGTCATGGACGACACCGTCTGCATGGTCCGGGTGGGCGAGATCGTCTCGCGCTTCTACCACCACGAATCCTGCGGCCAGTGCACCCAGTGCCGCGAGGGCACCGCCTGGCTGCACAAGGTCCTGCGGCGGATCGAGCACGGCCAGGGGCGGAAAGAGGACCTGGATCTGCTCCTGGACATGTGCGACAACATGAAGGGGAAGACCATCTGCGTGCTGAGCGACGCCGCGGCCATGCCCATCGAGAGCTACCTCAAGCATTTCCGGGAGGAGTTCGAGATCCACATCCGGGAGCGGGCGTGCCCCTTCGAGGGCAAGGGCGCCTTCTGAGTTCCCCTCACCCTCCCCTCTCCCCCATTGCGGGGAGAGGGCGCGGGAGAGGGGGATTGGCTCCGTCAGGCTGAACGAGCAACGGTCGCGCGGGCGGGCAGCCGCCTGGCGCGTTGAAGGATGGCGTGATGCCGACATTGAAGATAGACGGGGTGGAGGTCACCGTTCCCGCCCAGACGACCATCATCGAGGCGGCGGAGCGGCTGGGGATCGAGATCCCGCGTTACTGTTACCATCCGGGCCTCAGCGTGGTGGGGCAGTGCCGGATGTGCCAGGTGGAAGTGGAGCGGATGCCCAAGCTGGCCATCGCCTGCAACACCCCGGTGGTGGACGGCATGGTCGTCTCGACCCACTCGCCCAAGGTGGAGAAGGCGCGGCGGGCCGTGCTGGAGTTCTACCTGCTGAATCACCCGCTGGACTGTCCCATCTGCGACAAGGGGGGCGAGTGCCCGCTGCAGGATTACACCCTCACCTACGGTCCGGGCGAGAGCCGGTCCGTCGAGGAGAAGGTCCAGCGGGTCAAGCACAAGGTGCTGGGCCCCCACATCGTCTTCGACGCCGAGCGGTGCATCCTCTGCACCCGCTGCGTGCGGTTTTGCCACGAGATGCCCAAGACCGGGGAACTGGGGGTCTTCTCCCGCGGCGACCAATCGGAGATCAACCTGTTTCCGGGCAAGGTCCTGGACAACGCCTACTCGGGCAACGTGATTGACCTCTGTCCCGTGGGGGCCCTGACGTCCCGGCAGTACCGGTTCCAGTCCCGGCCCTGGGACCTGGTGCGGCACACCGAGAGCGTCTGCCCCTTGTGCAGCAACGGCTGCAACGTCGTCCTGGATGTCCGCCACCGGCAGCGGGGCGAGGAACTGCTCCGCATCCGGCCGCGGGAGAACCCGGCGGTCAACCGGTGGTGGATGTGCGACGAGGGGCGATTCACGTTCACCTATCTCCACGATCCGGCGCGGCTCCGCGTCCCGACCTGGCGCGAGGATGGTCCGCGGGGAGAGATGGCCTACGACGATCAGCTGCTCCGGGTGGCCCGCGCCATCCGGCGGGTCGTGGAGGGGCACGGCCCCGAAGCGGTGGGGTGCATCGCCTCGTCCCGGCAGACCAACGAGGAGCTGTTCCTGGTCCGGCGCTTCTTCCGGGAGATTCTCGGGACGCCGCACCTGGATTTCCGGGTGCGTCCCATCCAGTTCCAGCCGAGCGACGCGTCCGAGGACGGGATCCTGCGCCGCACCGACAAGACCGCCAACAGCGGGGGAGCGCGCGATCTGGACATCCGGCCCGGACCGGGAGGGCTGGACGTGGCGGGGATGATCACGGCCGCAGCCGAGGGGCGCCTGAAGGCCCTCTTCGTCTTCGAGGAGGATCTGGTCCGCGCGTTCCCGGACGGCCCGCTGCGCGAGGCCCTGGGCCGCCTGGATCTCCTGGTGGCCTCCAGCCTGTTCCCCACGGAGACCACGGCGCTGGCCCACGCGGTCCTGCCGGCCCTCGGCTTCGCCGAGAAGGAAGGGAGCTTCACGAACTTCCAGGGCCGGATCCAGA
>JACPAT010000107.1 GCA_016180655.1 Candidatus Methylomirabilota bacterium
GAGGGTGTCTGGGGGCATTCGTGAATACTCCGGGTTAGAATTCATGACGAGAACGGATGAACCCCTCGACGTCGGCGCGATTGCTGAAGGCTCCGCTGCCGCCTCGATGCCCGGACGTCAATGCCCCGCAGGCATTACCCCACCTGAGGCACAGACGCGGCTGCAAACTGGAAAGCCGGCCGAACAGAAACCCCGCGTTGAAGGCGTCGCCCGCGCCCGTCGGATCCACGGCCTCCACGGGAAATCCAGGGTGCTCGTGCCAGGTGCCGAAGTACATGGCGCCCGCCCCGTCCCGCCCCTGCTTCACGACGACGGTCGAGACCTGGCCGCCCAGCGTCGCGGCCCCCTCCCGCCACTCCGCCTTGCCTCCCAGCGCGGAGGCCTCCACCTGGTTCATGAACAGGACATCCAGCCAGGGGTAGAGCCCCGCGATCCCGGCGTCCCACCGCTCTGCCGGGTCCCAGCCGGGATCCAGCGAGGTCGTGAGGCCCCCCTCCTTGGCCGCGCGAAACAGGGCGGCGCAGCCTGGCTGGAGGGCCTGCTGGAGAAAGAAGGACGAGACATGCAGGTGTCGCGCCCCAGAGAGATAGGCGAGATCCACCTCTTCCCCGCGGAGAGATGCCATGGCTCCCGGGAACGTGACCATCGCCCGATCCTGGGGATAGGCTAGCGACACCGTCACCCCCGTCCGGACCGCGGGGTCCCGAATCACCCGGCTGACATCAATGCCCCGCTCGCGAAGCGATTGCAGGACGAAGTCGCCGAAGAGATCCTCCCCCACCTTTCCCACGATCCCAACCCGAAGCCCGAGGGCCGCCAGGTTCGCGGCGCAGAGGGCCGTGGAGCTGCCCAGGGTGAACGTGGCGCGGTCCGCCAGGATCTCCTGGCCGAGGCGCGGCAGGCCCGCGACGCCATCCAGGATCAGGTCCGGATTCAGCTCGCCCACCGCGACCACGTCCAACGATCCCATGGACTCACCCGAAAATCTTCACCACACGGTGACGTATTGTCTCGACGCAACTTTTCGATCCCCTCTCCCCGCTGTGGGAGAGGGTTGGGGTGAGGGGAATCTTTGGGACAGAAACTCTCATGACACCCTCACCCCCGCCCTCTCCCGTCCAGGGAGAGGGAGCAGAAATGAGTGGCCCCGTATTTGGGCTCCGCAGCGCTAGACCACGTGTCGGCCCGGGAGGTTCCTGTGAAGGCTCTAGCGGTTGGTTCGCACGTTTGGACCATTCGAGGTTTCTTGGCGTCTTGGCGGTTCAAAGTGCACTGTCCGGGCTCACCACGGGATTCGGAGGAGGCGCGCCATGTTCCCGCCCAGGATCTTCCGCTGATCCTCCTCCGGGACCCGGAGCGTTTCCAGGATCTCGCGATGCTCCCGGAGCAGCCAGTGCCGGTATCCCTCGGAGGCGTGGCGCGAATCGCTGCCGTAGACGATCCGGTCGGGGCCAAAGACGTCGAGCAGCCTTTCCAGGACCTCGCGCCGGCTGAGCGGCCTGGGCAAATACCGCATCCACGTCCCGGATCCCGACGTGTCCACGAAGACATTGGCGGCATGGTAAGCCAGAAACAGCGCCTCCCGGAAGAATCCGGCCCCGGCATGCGCCACGATGAGAGGCAAGCCCGGGAAGTCCCGCGCGACCGGGTGCAGGTCCAGGGGATTCGAATAGCGCAGGTCCGACCGGTAATCCAGCGTCACGCCGAAATGGAAGAGGACGGGGATGCCCAATGTCTCAGCCCGGTCGTAGACCGGATAGGCCCGCTCGTCGTGGGCGTGAAAGCCCTGGATCGAGGGATAGAGCTTCAGACCCCGAAACCCGCGGTAGCGGATGTCCTCATCCAGAACGTTTTCCGCGCCAGCCTCCCACGGGTTCACAAAGGTAAACGCGAAAAATCGGTCTGGATGCTGTGAGACAAAGCGTCGGAGCATCCCTGGTTTGGGCCCCAGAGCCAGGAAGACCCCAGCGGTGACACCGTGGCGATCGAACTCGGTCAACCAGCGGCGTGCGGCGGCCTCCACCGACTCCTCTGGCGGATCGGCGGAAGCGATGGCTTGCTCACTTTCGTATCGCTCCTGCCTTCGCCGGGATGCGGCGGCGACAGCCAGAGACATGGGGGGCAGCCAATCCCGTGCCTCGCGCGCCGTCTCGGCCGTCAGCAGGTGCATGTGGCCGTCCAGCACCTTCATGCCGGCCGTCATGGAATGACGACCCCCAGGCGCGTGAGGTCGGCCGCGAACTGCTCCGCCGATTCGAATCGCAGGGCGTGCATCCCCACCCGGGCGGCGCCCGCCACGTTCTCCGCGCGGTCGTCCACGAAGACGCAGGCCTCCGCCGGCAGGCCCGAGCGGCGGAGCGCCTCCTGGAAGATCCGCGGGTCCGGCTTCATGGCGCCGACCTCGTAGGAGACGATGCACTGCTCGAACAGGGAGAGTGCCCTGACCGTCTCGCGGACGTAGCCGAAGTGAATCTCGTTGGTGTCCGAGAGGAGATAGAGGGGATAGCGCGTGTGCAGCCGGTGGAGCAGGTCAACCGTGGCCGGGATCTCGCTGAAGATGTCCCCGTACATGGGGTAGAAATCGTCGTAGGGGACATCCGCCTGCAGCCGCGCCATGACGGCGCGGTGATACTCCCGCCCCGAGAGCTTCCCCGTCTCGAAATCCGCCTGGAGGCGGTCGCCGAATGCGGCGGCATAGATCTCCTCTGCCGTCCGGCCGGTCCGGCGGGCCAGGCGCTCGCAGAAGATCCGGTAGTCGAAGGTGCAGATGACGCCGCCGAAGTCGCAGACGATCAGCCGGATCTCGGGCGGCCTCTCTCCCGTCCTCATCGCCCCCGCACGAGCCATCGGTCGAACCAGGCGTAGGCTGCCTCGCGCATGGGCGCAGGGAAGCCGTGGCTGGCGGGAAAGACGTCCAGCCGCAGGCGGTCCTTGACCCCGGTATAGACCCGCCGGGCACCCCGCATGGTGGCCTGGACCCCTTCCAGGGGATAGAGGGGGTCCACGCTTCCCGCCAGGACCAGGAACGGCCGCGGCGCCACCAGGCCCAGCACCCGGTCCAGGTCGCCGTACCGCAAGAGCCCGGGGACGTAGGCGGCGAAGTTGTGGAGGATGGCGGCATCGAAGATCGCCCGGTAACTGCTGAAGCCGCAGTTCGATACGCCGACCGCGATCCGCCGGTCCACCGCGCCGAGGAATAGGGCCTCCTGTCCGCCCAGGGAGTGCCCCAGGCAGCCGATCCGGCGCCGGTCCACCTCGCGCCGGGTGGTGAGGTAGTCGAGCGCCCGTTGCAGGTCCCAGAGCATCTTGGCCTGCAGGCACGAGCCTTCGGTCAGGCGTTTGGTGGCCTCAAATCGCTCGTAATCCTGTGCCCGCAGGGTCGGGTGCTGCCGTTCCTCGAAGCAGATGGCATCGGGGGCCAGCGTGACGTATCCCCGCTTGGTCAACTCCAGGGCATAGAACTGCTCCGGGTTGCCGCTCAACCCCGCCGGCTCGCTCTTGCCCAGGTGGTACTCCCGGTTGTGCTGGTGGAGGCACAGGACCGCGGGGTGCCGGCCCTCCCCCGCGGGCAGGAACAGGTACGCGCTCACCCGCTGTCCGGGCTCCACCATGTAGCTCACCTTCTCGCGGACAAACCCGGACAGGGCCACGCGCTCCAGCACCTTCGGTTGGAGCGCAGCCCGGGCCGGTGTCCGCCCCAACAGCCGAACCAGCGTCTGGCGAAATTTGTCAGCCATATCCCCTCCCTCACATGCCGAGCGCCGCGCGCTCACCCAGGACGCGGTAGGTCAGGAACAAGGGGACGAAGGCGGCCACGATGAGGATCGAGGCCAGGGCCGAGGCGGTCCCGAAGTGATTGCTGAACACCTCGGTGAAGATGGCCACCGACATGGTGGCCCAGGGACCCGAGTAGAGCAGGATGGAAGAGCTGAGCTCACCGATGGTGGTCATCCAGGCCAGGGCCGCCCCGGAGAGGATGGCGGGGAACATGAGGGGGATCGTGACCTTCAGGAACGTCCGGAAGGGCGGGACCCCCAGGCTCACCGAGGCTTCCTCCACCCGGATGTCGATCTGCTGGAGCATGGCCGTGCACGAACGGACCGGATAGGGCAGGTGGCGGATGAAGTAGGAGACCAGCAGGATGATCCACGTCCCCGTCAGGATGATCGGCGGCCGGTTGTAGACGACGATCAGGCCCACGCCCACCACCGTGCCCGGGATGGCATAGGCCAGCATGATCGAGGCGTCCAGGAGCGCGTGGACGCGAGAGCGGCGCCGCGCCAGGAGGTACGCCACCAGGACGCCCAGGAGGACGTCCAGCACCACCGCCAGGGCCGTGAGGATGAAGGTGTTGGCGATGGCCCGGGGGATCAGGTGGAAAATGCTCTGATAGCTCTGCAGGCTCCACCCCGCGTACATCACCGGACCCCGGGTGGGCATGAACGAGGAGATGAGGATGGTCGTGGAGGGGATGAGGGCCACGCACACCACCCCGTAGGCAAAAACCGTGAGGGCGAGCCGCCGCCTCGCAGAGGTCCGCCGCACCGTGAGCGGCTGGATGCAGACCACGTTGTAGGCCTTCCGAAAGGCATAGTATCGCTGGGCCATCAGGGCCGCGGTGTTCACCAGGATCAGGAGGCTCCCCAGGGTGCTGGCCATGGCCGGGTTGCCGCCCAGCTCGTTGATGAACTCCCCGTACATCAGGGTCGGCAGCGTGCGCAGGCCCTCCCCGATGATCATGGGGGTGCCGAAATCGGCCATGGTGGCCATGAAGACCAGCAGGGCTCCGGCCGTGAGCGAGGGCGCGATGACCGGCAGGATGGCCGTCCGGAACGTCCGGCGGGGCGGGGATCCCAGGCTCAGGGCGGCGTCCTCCACGGATTGGTCCACGGAGCGGAGCGCCGCCGACACCAGCAGGAAGACGAAGGGAAAGTACTGGACCACGAAGACCAGGAGGATTCCCCGCCAGCCGTAGATGGTGGGGAGGCTCCACCCGAAGGCTGAGAGGGCCCGGTTCGCCAGCCCCATCCGCCCGAACAGCACGACCCAGGAGTAGGCCCCGATGAAGGGCGGTGACAGCAGGGCCAGGTTGGCCGCCGTCCGGAGGAACGTCTTGCCGGGCAGGGGGTAGCGGGCGACGGCGAAGGCCAGGGTCGTCCCCACCAGGAGGGCCCCCAGGGTGGCCAGTGCGCTCAAGTAGAGACTGTTGACGACGCTGGAGTAGTAATACCGGTGGGTGAAGAAGCGGTGGTAGTTTTCCGCCAGGACGAAGCGCTTCTCCTCGCCGGTGAAGCTGGTGACGAGGACGGTCGCCAGGGGATAGACCAGGAACAGGAGGACGGTCAGGAAGGCCAGGAGCGTCACGGACCACCAGAAGTCCCGGCGCTTCCTTCCCATCTCAGGCCGGTCCCGTCTCACCGGGCATGGGGATCGCTCGGGCAGCCGCGAACCAGAGGGTCAGGCGATCCCCCACCCCGCAGATGGCGCCGAAGTCCGGGTTGTGGATCTCGGCCGTGACGAGGAGATCCTCCCTCACCTTCACCTGGTACCGGACCACCGCGCCCAGATAGACCACCTCGGTAACGGTGCCCTTCAAAGAATTCCACGCCTCGACGGCGTTCGTCCCGGGCACAAGCTGCAGCGATTCGGGCCGGATGCCGAGGCTGATAGGCTGCCCAGGCGAGCCCGCGGCCTGCACCTGCCACCGCTCCCCGAAATCCGTCACCACCGTCAGCGCCCCGGGTCCCGGCCCGGGCCCCTCGACCTTGCCGTGCAGGACGTTCATCGTCCCGATGAAGTCCGCCACGAACCGGGTGCCCGGGCGCAGGTACAGCTCCCAGGGTTTGCCGACCTGCAGGATCCGGCCGCGATCCATCACGGCGATCGTATCGGAGATGGCGAGCGCCTCCTCCTGGTCGTGGGTCACGTAGATCGTGGTGATCCGGAGTGTCCGCTGGAGGGCCCGGATGAGCGAGCGGATCTGCACCCGCAGCTTGGCGTCCAGGTTGGACAGCGGCTCGTCCATCAAGAGCAGGCGCGGCTCGATGACGAGCGCCCGGGCCAGGACCACCCGCTGCTGCTGCCCCCCCGAGAGCTGGGCCGGCATCCGATCCAGCAGGCCCTCGAGCTGCACCAGCCGGGCCGCCTCGGCGACCTTGGTGGCGATCCGGTCGGGCGGCACCCGCCGCGCCTTGAGGCCGTAGGCGATGTTCTCGCCCACCGTGAGATGGGGGAAGATGGCGTAGTTCTGGAACACCACGCCGATGTTGCGCAGGTAGGAGGGGACGACGCGCCCCGCGTCCTGGTCCAGCAGGCCCGCGATGATCCGGAGGAGGGTCGTCTTGCCACACCCGCTGGGGCCGACCAGCGTGAAGAACTCGCCCGGCCGGACATCCAGGCTGACGCCCTCGATGGCCGGCGTGTCCCCGAAGCGCTTGACGATGCCCTCCACGCGGACGCGGGTCATGGGCCTCCGGACGTGCGGCGGAAAAAAAGAAGCGAGGCGGGAGTCTCGCCTCGCTTCCGGACGGGTCGCACCATGGGCACCCTGGCCCCCTGTCACTGGGTCTTGATCAGGGCATCCTGGAATCGCTTCAGGACCTGCGTGCGGTTGCCGGCCGCATAGTCCAGGTCGTAATTGATGGCCTTGATCTTGTCCAGCGCCGGTAGCCCCGCCGGGGAACCCACATCCTTGCGCACGGAGCGGCGGCCGAACCGGTCCACCATCAGGTCCTGCATCTCCTTGGAGACGGTGAAATCCAGGAACAACTTGGCCGCGGTCGGGTGCGGGGCGTTCCTGATGAGGGCGCTGCCGTCCGGGGTGATGGCCGTGCCCTCGGACGGGTAGATCAGGCCGATGGGGGCCCCGCCCTTCAGGTACTCGAAGGCCGCCTGCTCGAAGGTGAGGCCGATGGGGTACTCCCCGTTGGCGACCCCCTGGTACGTCATGCTGGACTTCGGCAGGACCTTGCTCTGCCGGAGGAGGTCCTCAACGAACTTCCAGCCGGCGTCATCCTTGCCGTAGATGGTGAGCCAGGTGACCAGCAGTATGTAGGACGACCCGGACTTCGTGGCATCGGCGTAGGCCACCTTGCCCTTCCACTTCGGGTCCAGGGCGTCCTTCCAGGCCTTGGGCTTCTCCGCCTCGCTCACCAGTTTCTTGTTGTACATGATGACGTAGGGCATGGTGGTGAACGGCGTCCAGACCCGATCCGCCGGCACCTGCCCCGGGAAGAAACTCCCCGCCTCTTTGGTCAGGTAGGGCTCGAACAGGCCTTTCTTGTCTACGATAGCATCGAGCCCAATGCTCCACACCACATCACCCAGCGGGCGCTCCTTCTCCGCCTCGATCCGCTTGATGATCTCCCCCGTTCCGGCCACGACGGTGGAGACCTTGATGGCCGGATACTTCTTCTCGAAGGCCGCGACCACCGCATTCACCCCGTGGGCGTCGAACGCGGAGTAGACCACCACGGAGTCTTCTGGCTTCCCCTGCGCCCCGGCCGGTCCGGCCGCGACGGCCAGGAAGCACGCGACGAGGCACATCCCCACGATCCATCCCCGTGTCCGTCCCATGAGTCGCCTCCTCTCCGGCTGTCTTCCTGCCTCACCAGGGATACGCCTACTACAGAGGGGTGAGAAAAGCAAGGACCAAGCCGTGCAAACCGGCTCCCCGTGTGCCCATTCGCGGGCCTGCGTCGCGAGCGGGTCCCTATCTGCCCAGGGAGCTGACCACCTGGAGCAGCCGATCGGGATCCGGAAGCTGGCCCGGGCCGTACTCCTCCTTGAAGCGGACGACGCTCGCCTTGTCCACGATGAAGGTGGCCCGCCTGGCGCAGTTCCGCTCGGCATTGTGGATCCCGTAGGCCTGGCACGCCGTCCGGTGGATGTCGCTCAGAAGCGGATAGGACAGGCCGTGGTGCCGCGCCCAGGCGTCGTGGGAGTAGACGCTGTCGATGCTGATGCCCAGGATGACCGCCCCGGCCGCCTCGAAATCGTTGCGCCGCGCCTCCAGCGCCGGCATCGCCTTGGTTCAGCCCGGCGACCAGTCGAAGGGATAGAAGGCCAGGACGACGTGGCGCGTGCCGCGGAAGTCCGACAGGCCGATCGTGGTGTTTCCGGGGACCGCCAGCCGGAAATCCGGCGCCGGCTCGCCGATGGTGATCTGGCTCACCGTCCCTCCGTGGGAGGACGAACGCACACGCGTACCATGCCGTTAGCCCAGATTATTCACGAATGCCCCGAGACACCCTCACCCGCGCCCTCTCCCATCGAGGGAGAGGGGCTCATTCCTGGATGCCCTCTCCCCACCGCGGGATGGGGTGAGGGGGGATTTTCCTCGCCAAGAAAACCTTCTCATGTCTTTCTTTGCGCCCTTTGCGTCTTTGCGCGAGAACAACTCCGGGCCTCTCGCCAGGTGGTCATGACCATTCCTGGTCACCACGAAGCATGGGGGCTAGAGGAGCCCCCCGACCTCCACGAAGCTCTTCACGGTGTGCGTGGGCGGCGGGGTTCCGGGGGGCAGAGCCTTGGTCCCGTTGTCGATCCAGATGACGTCCATGCCGACGGCCTGCGCCCCCAGCACATCCACCTCGGGCGTGTCCCCGACGAAGATCGCCTCGGCCGGGCCGATCCCCATCCGGCGAAACGCCTCCGCGAAGATCT
>JACPAT010000108.1 GCA_016180655.1 Candidatus Methylomirabilota bacterium
ACCCCTGCCCTCCCCCCAGGTGGGGGAGGGGAAAGGTGGGGGGGATTTCCGTCGGAGGGAGGAGGTCCGTGAGGGCCTCCTCCCTTTTCATGCCGCCCGCCATGGCAGACGAGAGCCGCACTGGACAGATGTCGGCATGGGTCACCCCGGGAAGGCCCACCTCTGCGTGGTCGCTCTTCGTCGAAACCCATCCCGTCCTGGTCTTCACCCTGCCGGCCGCCCTGGTCGTTTTCGTCCTCATGGTCTTCCCGGTCTTCTACACGGTGTACATGAGCCTGCACTCCTGGTTCGCCAGCAGCCTCACGGCGCCGGAGTTCATCGGCCTCCAGAACTTCAAGCGGGCCTTCACCCAGGACGAACGTTTCCGCAATGCCATCTGGCTGACCCTGTACTTCACGGCGCTGGCCACCGCCCTTCAGGTCGTCCTGGGGGTTTCCCTGGCCCTGCTGCTCAACCGGCCGTTCCGGGGGAAGGGGTTCTTCCGGTCCATCTTCCTCCTGCCCATGGTGGCCACCCCCGTCGCCATCGCCCTGGTCTGGATGATGATGTACAACCCCACGCTGGGGGTGATGAACTACCTGGTGGGCCTGGTCGGCCTGGGACCCTACAAGTGGGTGAGCGACGTCCGATTCGTCATCCCCGCCCTGGCCGCAGTGGACACCTGGGAGTGGACCCCGCTCATCACCCTGATCACCCTGGCCGGCCTGGCCACGCTCCCCCTCGAGCCGTACGAGTCCGCCCTGATCGACGGCGCCACGCCGGCCCAGATGTTCTGGCACATCACCCTGCCGCTCCTGCGGCCGACGATCATGGTCGCCCTGCTCTTCCGCTCCATCGACTGCCTGAAGACCTTCGACATCATCTACGTCATGACCGCCGGCGGGCCGGGATTCGCCTCCGAGACCCTCAACGTCTACACGTTCCAGGTGGGCCTCTTCTATTTCCACATCGGGTACGCCAGCTCGCTCCTGGTGATCCTGTTCGCGCTGGTCCTGGGGGTGAGCCTGATCCTGATCAAGGTCCGCAGGGGGGCCTGGTGATTGTCCCGTGAGGGGTAAGGCGGAAGGCGTAAGGGGACACGACGGGCGTATTTCCCCCTCACCCCTGACCCCTTCCGCCTGACGGCTCTGGAATAGGTGCTCGATGCGCACACGGCGCAAGACGGGCGAGAGCCCCTGGACCTACATCCTCCTGGCGGTGATCCTGATCCCGTTCCTGTTCCCGCTGGCCTGGATGTTCCTGTCGTCGCTGAAGACCCAGGTCCAGAATACCGCCTTCCCGCCCGTCTGGGTCTTCCCGCCCACCCTGAACAATTACCGGGAGGTCTTCGTCAAGAATCCCTTCTTCACGTTCACCTGGAACAGCCTGGTGGTCGCCGCCGGATCCACCGGCCTGGCCCTGCTCCTGGGCCTGCCGGGATCCTATGCCATCGCCCGCTTCAAGCGAACGGGGATCGCCCTGGCGATCCTCACGGCCCGCATGGCGCCGGGCATCGGCTACCTGATCCCCTGGTTCATCCTGTTCACCAAGATGAGGATGATCGACACCTACACCGCCCTGATCCTGACCCACCTGATCGTGGCGTTGCCGCTGGTCCTGTGGGTGATGATCGGATTCTTCGAGGACGTGCCGGGCGAACTGATCGAGGCCGCCCGGATTGACGGCTGCTCCAACTTCTCGGCCTTCCTGCGCGTGGCCCTGCCCCTGGTGAAGCCGGGCATCGTGGCCACGGCCATCCTCAGCTTCATCTTCTCCTGGAACAACTTCCTGTTCTCGCTGATCATCGCCGGCTTCAAGACGCGCACGCTGCCCATCGCGGTCTACAACTTCCTGTCCTACGAGGAGATCAACTGGGGCGGTCTCACGGCGGCGGCCACTATCATCACGCTGCCGGTCTTGGTCCTGTCCCTCTTCATCCAGAAGCACATCGTCCGGGGCCTCACCTTCGGTGCCCTGAAGGGGTGACGGGGGGTGACAGGAGGAGTGCATGCGACTCGCTGGAAAGTCTGCCATCGTCACCGGCGCCGGCCGCGGCATCGGCAAGGCCACCGCCCTCCGATTCGCGCGCGAGGGGGCGGACGTCCTGGTGCCCGACCTGGACCTGGCGACCAGCCAACAGACCGCCAAGGAGATCCAGGCCCTGGGCCGGAAGGGCGCCCCCATGCAGATGGACGTCACCCGCATGCCCGACATCCAGCGGATGGTGGAGACGGCCGTGCGAGAGTTCGGGAAGATTGACGTCCTGGTCAACAACGCCGGGATCGTCATCGTCCGGGACCTCCTGGAACTCACGGAGGCGGAATGGGACCGGACCCTGGACATCAACGCCAAGGCGGTCTTCTTCTGCCTCCAGGCCGTCGCCCGCGAGATGGTCAAGCGGAAGGCGGGCGTCATCCTGAACGCCTCCTCCATCTCGGGTCGGGTGGGCCGGCCCATGCTCGTGGACTACTGCGCGTCGAAGTTCGCCGTGGTGGCCATCACGCAGAGCGCCGCCCTGGCGCTGGCCCCGCACGGCATCCGGGTCAACGCCGTGGCCCCGGGCATCGTGGACACGGAGATGTGGGTGAAGATCGATCGCGAGTGGGGGACGCTGGCGGGGAAGCCGCCCGGGGAGGTGAAGCGAGCCCGCGTCGAGGCCATCCCCCTCGGGCGGATCGAGACCCCCGAGGACGTGGCCAACCTGTACACGTTCCTGGCCTCCGACGAGGCCAGCTACATCACCGGGCAGACCTACAACGTCTGCGGCGGACTGCAGCTCAATTGAGCTGCGGTTCGATGTTCAGCGTTCGAGGTTCAACGTTGAACCTTGCACCTCGAACCTTGTACGATTTCATGGCCTGTTGCAGCGCCGGGAGGCGCGGGATATACTCATGCCCCCGATGCCTGCCGACGCTGGAGGCCACCCACCCCGGCAGCCAGGCGGGCATTCCGGGGGCGGAGCGGTCTTTGCGTTCGGGGCAACATGCGGGTAGATCTTGCCACGCCTGACGCGTGGCATGTCGAACTCATCAGGAGGATGTCATGATCTCAGCCGTTTGGCACGGTATCGAAGACCTGCGAATCGAAGAGCGCCCCATGCCCACGCCGGCTGCCGACGAGGTGGTGGTGAAGGTGCACGCCTGCGGGATCTGCGGCACCGACGTCCACATCCTGGAGGGGAAATTCCCGGTGTACGACCCGCCGCGGGTGATCGGCCACGAGTACACCGGGACCGTGGTCGCCCTCGGGAAGGCCGTGACCCACCTGAAGGAAGGGGACGCGGTGGCGGTGGAGCCGGGGCTCTGCTGCGGGAAGTGCTTCTTCTGCCGCGAGGCGAAGGAGAACATGTGCCTCAACCGGTTCCTCCACCCGGGCGGCATGTCGGAGTACACCTGCGTGAGCGACCGGCTCGTGTACAAGCTGCCCGAAGGGGTCTCCCTGGACGTCGGCGCCCTGGCGGAGCCGCTGGCCTGCTGCCTGCGCGCGGTGGACATGGCGCAGCTCCCGTCCGGCTGCAACGTGCTGGTCCTGGGCGGAGGCGCCGTCGGCCTCCTCACCGCGTCCCTGGCGGCGCACTCCGGCGCGGTCCAGGTGATGGTCTCGGAGCCCCTGCCGCACCGGCGGAGCGTGGCCAAGGAGATGGGCTTCCTCACGGTGGACCCGAAGACCGAGGATCTCGCCGGCGTCGTGAAGGCCAGGCTGGGCAGCCACGGGCCGGAGGTGGTCTTCGACTGCGTCGGGCACCCGCGCCTGCTCGAGCAGGCGATAGAGCTCGTCCAGAAGCGGGGCACGGTCCAGGAGGTGGGCGTGGCCGACCCGGCCCTCTCTGCCTCCATCAGCCCGTACCGGCTGTTCGAGAAAGAACTCACCATCAAGGCCTCCTACATGCGCCCGTATACCTTCGCCCGGGCCGTCCGCTGGCTCACCGTGCTTCCCCTGCGCCCCCTGCTGGGTGTGGAGTTCCACCTGAGCCAGGCCAAGCAGGCCATCCACAGCCTGCGCGAGGGCAAGGGCCTCAAGATCCTGGTGAAACCGTAACGAGAGAGCTGGGAGTCGCGAGCCGAGAGCCGAGGCCAGAGAGCAACGGGAATTGTTCTGCTTTCGTCTCGGCTCTAGGCTCTCGGCTCTCCCATCTCGGCACTCGGCTCTAGGCTCTCCATGCTTCCAGAGACCATCCTCACCTTCGACATCGGGACCAGTGCCTGCAAGGTATGCCTGTGGGACGCGCGCGGGACATTGCTGGCCTCGGCCGACGAGGCCTATCCCACCCACCACCCGCAGCCGGACTGGGCCGAGCAGCATCCCGAGGACTGGTGGCGCGCCGCGGTGGCGGCGGCCAAGCGGTGCCTGGCGACCGGCGATCCCGGTCGCATCGCCGTCCTGGGGCTCTCCTCCCAGCGGGAGGGGGTCGTCCTCATGGGCCGGGATGGGAGGCCGCTGGCCCCCTGCATCATCTGGATGGACCGCCGCTGCCGAGATCAGGCGGTGCGCCTGGGGGAAGAGTTCGGCGTTCCATTTCTCCACCATCACACGGGCCTGCCGCCCGATCCCAACTACACCGCCTGCAAGCTGCTGTGGCTGCGCGAGCACCAGCCCGAGCTTCTGGATCGGGCGGCGCGGTTCTTCCAGACCCGCGACTACGTCTACCACCGCCTGACGGGCGCCGAGGTCACCGACTACACGCTGGCGTCGCGCACCATGATGTTCGACCTCCGCCGCCACGCCTGGTGGCCGGATATCTTCCGGCGCGTCGGCGTCCGCCCGGACCAGTTCCCCCCCATCCACCGGTCCGACGAGGCGCCCTACCGTCTCTCGCGGCCGGCCGCGGAGGCACTGGGGCTGCCCGACGGCATCCCTGTTTCCCTGGGCGCCGGGGATCGGGCCTGCGAGGGGGTCGGCGGCGGCGTCTTTGGCCATCGGGTGATGGACTCGACCGGGACGGCCAGCAACATCTCCATGACCATTGACCGGCTCCCCGAGAATCTGGGACGCGCTCCCTGCTCCATCCACGCGACGCCCGGCCGGTGGCTCCTGGAGCTGGGCATCACCACCTCCGCCTCCGTGATGCGGTGGTTCCGCGAGCTGCTCGACCTCCCGCCGGAGGGCGTGGCCACACTGGAGCACGAGGCGGCCGCCAGTCCCCGGGGAGCGCGCAATCTCCTGGCGGCCCCGTTCTTCATGGGCGCGCGCTCGGTGCGCTGGAACGCCGACGCCCGCGGGCTCCTCCTGGGCCTCAGCCTGGGCCACACCCGGGGGGACATCGCCCGCGCCATCATGGAGGGGGTGGGCTACGAGGCCCGGGCCTGCCTGGAAGGGCTCCGGTCCCTGGCCCTGGGCCCCGGCGAGGTGGTGGCGATGGGCGGCGCTGCCCGGTCCGATCTCTGGATCCTGATCAAGGCGGACATCCTGGCCGTGCCGATCCTGCGTCCCCGCTACACCGAGGCGGCCTCGCTGGGGGCCGCGCTGCTGGCGGCCCGCTCGGTGGATCTGATTGACGACCTGGATGCAACTGCGCGAGAATGGAACCCGATCCAGCAGACGATCGCGCCGGATCCCGAAGCGGTCGAGTTCTACGCGGGGCGACGCGCCCTGTACGAGGACGTGTACCGGGCCCTGACGCCCCTCTTCCCGCGTCTGCATGCCCCCTGACCTGCTGTACCGGAAGGAGTCGTCCCATGCCTGCCCGCAAGATCGTTCCGAAGCCCTTCGATCCCGTCGCCGTCCTCCCCCTCGACCTGTACACCGCCATCACCGACGTGCGGATCGAGCGGCCGGCCATCGTGCAGGAGGAGGCGGAACGGCGCAAGCGCCGCTCCGTCCAGGCGCCGGACGGGAACCTGGTGATCCTTGCCGCCGACCACCCGGGCCGGAATGTCCTGAACGTGAAGGACGATCCCCTGGGCATGGCGGATCGGCATGCCTACCTCGCCCGCATCCTCCGCGTCCTGACCTCCCCCGGGATTGACGGGATCATGGGGACGCCGGACCTCATCGAGGACCTCTTCATGCTGACCCGGCTGATCAAGGAGCGGGGCGGGTCGAGTCTCCTGGACGACCGCCTGCTGGTGGGGTGCATGAACCGGGGGGGTCTGCGCGAGACGGCCTTCGAGATGGAGGACACCTTCACCGCCTTCACATCGGAGCGGATGCAGGCCCTGCGCATGGACGGGGCCAAGTTCATGTTCCGCCTGGATCCCACCGACCCCGCCTCGGGCCGGACCATCCTGGCCTGCGCCGACGCGGTGAGCCAGTGTGTCCGCGCCGACCTGACCGCCTTCCTGCCATGGGGGCCTCGTCGCTGAACACCTGGCTCAAGATCCCCTCGTGCAAGGGGCTGGAGCAGGTCGCGCGGGCGACCACGCTCCCCATCCTGATCCTGGGCGGCGAGGTGACCGGGGATCCCGTCCCGGTCTTGCAGGACCTCCAGGCGGCCATGCAGGCGGGCCCCACCATCCGGGGGGCCCTGATCGGCCGCAACGTGATCTTCCCCGGGACCGAGGACCCGCGCGCCATGGCGGCGGCGGTGGCGGCCCTGGTCCACGACCGGACCGATGTGAACGGGGCACGGGCGGTGATGGTCGCGGAGCGCGGCAAGGATCCGCGGCTGTTGCCGTAATCCCCGAAAGGCGTTCGGCAGTTCGACCGTTCGGCTGTTCGGTTGGTCGGCGGTCCTTCACGGCGTTCAGATTGCCGCAGAAGCACGAAGCCCTCTCGGACGTCTCCCGAGAGGGCTTCGACGTTCTTGGTTCTGCCACCCAGCCATCGGTGCCCGACGGCAGCCCAGGATCAGTTCTGCCGCTCGGCGTCCCGCTGCTCAGATTTCTCCAATGACGAAAGAAGCTGGCCCTTTTGTTCCCGGGTGAGGGTCCGACTGGTTCGGATGGCTTCCAGGACCGCGGGCCGGGCCTGCACCGAGACCTCTCCACGAATCCGGCTCATGTCCTCAACAACGAGCTTGTCTTTCGGAGGGGAAGTGAAATGGCAAAAGAGGCGCACGACTCGCTATGGACAGAAGCCAAGCCTTCGTGTTCTGGGAAGCGGTCGCGCAGAACCATCAGGCTCGGCCGGGATGGAGATCCTGGAGGTATTCGAGCAGGACGTCCTTGTCGGGGGCGAGGCCAGCAATGCTCTCGATGGTCATCACATCATTCTCGTCAGAATTCTGCCAAGCCCCGTCGTGGCTCTTGGATTTCAGTTCTCCAAAAGACAGGTCGCGACACTCCCTGATGCCCTCGTCAAGACATTCGAGATCAGACCCGCTAAAGACATCGGGGTTGGCATCCACAAACGCAATCACGTGGTTTCCGTCCATGGAGAAGGCGCTACGAACCTCCGGGCATTGCAGCAACGGGCTCTCGCCGCGGGCGATCTTGCACAGGTCATACGCTCCGCTCGGAACGGGCCCATGCCGCATGGCCACGTAGCGGTCACCAAAGATAAATCGCCCATATCGATGGAGGTGATGCTTGTCCGCAAAGTAGAGGCTCTTCAGCACCCAATATATATTCGCCGGCTGCTTGAGCCGGTTGGCAGCGTAGAGAATCGCCTGGATCGCCTTAGATGCGTCAAAGGTAAAAGGTCCCCGAACCGCCACGGGCGTGTCAGAGACATTACCGGCCATGACGTTGACCTCGCGTGTAGGGACCAACTCTCCGGGCCATTTCCAGTGTCGGTCAGTCAGTGCTCGACCTTAACCCGTCCCCACAAATCCTCGTATGTTTGCAGTACTGGTGCAAAGGCGTCGGTGATTTGGGTGAGCGTCGTGGGCGCGGACTTTGCGCCATCTTTGAAGGAGGCGCCGGACTGATAGCAGACGGCCTTGTCCACAAACACGTAGCGATCATGGAATCCCGATGCGGAACGAACCTCAACCTTTGCGTGGGATTGTTTGACGAATTCGTCCACCGCCGGAAGCAGGGTCTGCAATTTCTCCCGTGCGAGGAGACGTATCGTGACACCGGGTGTTAAAGAACAAATCCTGCTTCGCCATCTCAATGATCTTTCGAACTTCGTCGAAATAATCAAAGACCATCCCATGGAGCAAAGCGACGTTCACCGGGCCCAACGTCTGCATGCGCAAGTCGTATCGCGCCTGGTGCAGAAGAACCAGCAGCTTTCGCCACCCCTCATATTGGTCAACCGCATGGATGCCATGGAGCTTGTCTAGACAACCTCCCAACGAAATGGCCTTTGAGCGGTCCCACTCGTCAATCACTGCTGCTACTCTCCCCTGCCACCTGAGGTTTTCGTCGGTGGGGTGGCAGATGGTTTCCCGCGGTGGCATGGTCCTCAGCAGGTCTTCCACCTCAGCAAGCAGCTGTTCCTTGGTCAGTGGCATGTGGCAGAAGACTCCTGCGCGTGTGGGTTACCCGGTGTGTGCAACCGTTAGGTCCGAGAACCTGCATGAGTGGACACTCCCGCCCACGGCCTGATCTTCGCCAGGGTCTTGGCGAGGGCTTCTTCCGCCACCTCAGTATCATAGGCCGCCTGCGCCCGCAGCCAATAGCCGTTGGACAGACCGAAGAACCGGCACAGGCGCAGGTCGGTGTCCGCCGTGATCGCGCGCTTGCCCGCCACGATGTCACCGATCCGCTGGGCGGGCACACCGATTTCCTTGGCGAGGCGGTATTGCGTGAGGCCCATCGGGATCAGGAACTCTTCGCGCAGCAACTCCCC
>JACPAT010000109.1 GCA_016180655.1 Candidatus Methylomirabilota bacterium
CCGCCGAGTGCGGTGTCCGCGTGGGTCGGCTCGCGGGGGTTTGGGCCCTCCGGGCCCAGCCTGTCCGCTACAGCAAGAACCTTGCCGCCGGATTAGGGGCTCTGTTACTGTCCTTGTCAGGAAGCCTACCACCTGCTATGATTTCGCACAACTCGCCCTTGAACGGATTCACAATCATGCGTGCACTCGCGTTCTGGAAAACAGTGACCGTGGACCGGACAGATTTCCTCGACCGGCTCATCGCGCTCCTGACCGACCACAGCATCCGCTACTGCGTGGTCGGCGGGCAGGCCGTGAACGCGTATGCAGAGCCGGTGGTGAGCCTGGACCTGGATCTGGCCATCGCCGTGGAGCAGTTGTCGCAGGCCGAGACGCTTCTGTACCAGGCATTCCGTGTCGAGCGCTTCCCCCATAGCCTGAACGTCTCCGCGCCGGGTTCGGATCTGCGCGTCCAGATTCAGACTGATCCTCGCTATGCCGCGTTCGTGGACCAGGCCACGCTCCGCGACCTGCTGGGTCTTCGCCTGCCGGTGGCGCGCCTTGAGGACGTTCTCCAGGGAAAGGTCTGGGCGGTCATGGATACGTCCCGGCGCCCCAGCAAGCGCCAAAAGGACCTCGCCGACATCGCGCGCCTGGTGGAAGTCTCCCCCTCCTTGCGCCAGCAACTTCCTGCTGAGGTGCTGACCAAGTTGGTGTAACGCGGCCGCTGCTCCCCGGCCCCCCTCATCCCATTTCGGATTGCGGATTGCAAATCCTCTCATTCCGCATTCCGCAAGGGCCTGTCAATCCCCTTCTCAAGATCCCTCTTCTCGAAGGGCTGAGCTGAAGATCAGATGACCCCCGCTGGCGCCAAGTAACAGGATGGCGTGCAGGGGAGCGCGGGAGAAGGGGGAGAGCAGGCGAAACGGGACGGCGGAGAGCCGTAACCTAAGTCCTTCTGGCCAGAATTACGGTGACCTATTACCTCGCCGCGACCTTTCGACCCCCTCTCCCCGCTGTGGGAGAGGGGTGGGGTGAGGGGGGTTCCTTTCCGAGAACAGCCTGCACGGCACCCTCACCCCCACCCTCTCCCATCCAGGGAGAGGGAGCAGAAATGAGCGTCACCGTATTTGCGTTCCGCAGCACTAAGCAAGAGAGCAGAAAGCAGGATCCAGAAGGCAGGGAGCGGAAGGCAGCAGGAAGCGGCAAATCGGAGATGGGGTCCCCTCCGCTGCTGGCAGCGGCCGCGCCCTTCCCTCTGACCTTCAGATAGGCCGGCATGGTCCTGGTGACGGTGGTGCGCTTTCCACGGGTCATACGTGCCGGGCCATCATGGTCCGGTCGGGCTCTAGACGGGACGCCAATCAATCCGTCGGCGGATTTCTTCGTAGATCTGCTTGCGGTGGAGAATCCTGAAAATCCAGACTTCGGTCGCCACTTTTGAATGGTAGAGAAGGGCATACAGGACTCAGCGTCTCGCCCGTCGGAGACGCCGCCACACCTGGGCGTGGGTCATGGCCTTCCTCCGGTCGAAGGATTCCTCCCGGTCCTCGGCGAACCGGACCAGCACCCGATCCTTCTCCGCTTCAAACGCCTCTTTGACCAGGTCCCTGACCTTCAGCGAGAGTGAAACCCGATCCCGCTTTGCCCACCGGCGGAGCCCCTCATAGAGCGGCTTTTCCAAAACGACGTTCACCCGCGGATTTCTGGCTGGCACGTTGCTCACCTCCGACGAGAGTGTAACAAAATTGATGCACCAGTGCACATTCCCGATCCGCCGTCTGTCCCAGAACCCCAGCGTCCCGCCACGATCGGGACCGGCTGCGCCAGGGTCTCCCCTGAATAGACGGCACCGGCCCATCCGATCTGGTACCGGTTCACGAAGGACTGGCTGGAGGTAGTCTTTGTGGATTATCGCAAGGATGTGTACCGGTCAGGCGAATTCTCGAGAGGAGGCAGAGGGCGGTTTCAATTGCAGATTGAAGATTGCAGATTGGAAATTGCGGAATGCGGAATGACACTGAGCGGACTCTGCAATCCGAAATCCGCAATCCGAAATCCGAAATGAGTTGGCCTTGGTCCCTCTGTCCCTGTGTTCTAGCTACTTCAGCCCCAGCTTCTCGACGATCCGCCGGTAGTTCAGCCGCTCCCGCAGGAGTTCCCGGGCGCGCTGGACCTTCCGCTCCTCCCGGATCCGGATCCGCCCCAGGACCGCCTCCAGCTTCTCCACCGTGGTCAGGGTGTCATAGTGGACGCTGATCATGGGGACGCCGACCTCCCGCGCCCGGGCGATGATGATCTCGTTGGGCATCTGGTCGCCCGTCAGCACTAGGCACTTGGTGGAGGTCTCCAGCGCCGCGAGCTGGATGTCGGCCCGGTGCCCCCCGGTGATGACCGCCTTGTTGGGCAGCTTCCGGAAGTAGCCCAGGGCGGCGTCCACGTCCATGGCCCCCACGCTGAAGCGCTCCACGAACTCGTCCAGCCGCTCGTGGGCGCAGATCACCTTGCCGTCCAGGATCTCGGTGAGCTGGCGGACGGTCACCGCGTCCAGGACGCGGTCCAAGGGCAGCACGCCCAGCACCTCGATCCCCTTGGCCCCGAGGAAGGGGACGACCATCTGCTCCACCTCGGGCAGGCTCTGGGGGGTGACGCGGTTCAGGACCACCCCCATCAGGCGATCCCCCAGCGCCTCCTTGGCCGTCAGGATGCAGTCGAGGCAGACCTCGTTGAGGTAGGGATCAATGAGGAGCACCGACGCCCGGAACTCCTTCGCCAGCCGCGTCCCCGAGATCCCGAGGAACGCGCCGTCGGCCAGCGAGCCGGCCCCCCCGATGAGCGTGACGTCCTTCCCCATCGAGACGGCCTCGTAGGCCTGCTGGATGCGGGAGCGCAGGTCGGGCGCCTCGCCCCGAAGTCCCCGGACCACCAGGTCCTGGGTCAGCACCACGGGACAGATCTGGTCCAGCGGCTCCTGGAGTTGCAGGATGCCCTTGAGGAACTGGGCGTCCGCGTCCACCACCTTCCCGTTGGAGGTCGTCGGCATCTTCCCCAGGGGCTTGAGGTAGCCCACCCTGTACCCGCTCTCCTTGAGCGCCAGGCCCAGCCCCACGGTGATCATGGTCTTGCCGGAATTGCCGGCCGTCGAGCCGATGAACAGCGTGTTCATGAGAACCTCCAATTTTCGATTGTCGATTTTCAATTTGCGATTGCTCATGGCCGACCTGGCAAAAAAATCGGCAATCGACAATCGGAAATCGAAAATGAGTTTCTAGGCTCCCAGAGCGAGCCGGGCGTCGATCGCCACCGCCCCCTCGCCTTCGGCCTTGACCAGCAACGGGTTGACGTCCAGCTCCAGGATCTCGGGGAAGTCCACGCAGAGCTGGGACAGCCGGCAGAGGGCCTCCACGATGGCGGGGAGGTCCGACGGCTTCTCCCCCCGCACGCCCCGCAGCAGCGGGAAGGACCGGATCTCGCGGACCATGGCCTCGGCCTGGTCCGGGCCGATGGGGGCCACCCGGAAGGCCACGTCCTTCAGGACCTCCACGTAGATGCCGCCCAGGCCGAACATCAGGAGCGGCCCGAACTGGGGGTCGCGGGTCATGCCCAGGATGACCTCTTTGCCGCCCACGACCATCTCCTGGACGGCGATGCCCTGGATGGCGGCGTGGGGGAAGAAGCGGCGCACGCTGGCGTCGATGGCCGCGAACCCCCGGGCCACCGCGTCGGCATCCGCCAGGTGCAGCCGGACGCCCCCCACGTCGGTCTTGTGCAGGATGTCCGGCGAGGCGATCTTCAGAGCGACGGGGAACCCCATGGCGGTCGCGGCCGCCACCGCCTCGTCCACCGTCCGGGCCAGCACGTTCTGCGGCAGGCAGAGGCCGTAGGCGGCGATGACCTCGCGGGCCTCCCGCTCGCCCAGTTGCGTCCGGGACGCGCGCCGCGCCTCCAGGATCGTGAGCGCCACGCGCCCCTTCTCCACCGGGAACTCGCGCGGCGGCGCCGGTGTCACCTCCTGCCACTGGCGGTAGCGGAGCATGGCCTCGAAGGTCCGCACGGCCGGCTCCGGGTACGCGTACTGGGGGATGCCGTAGTTGCGCAGGACCACGCGGGCCTTCCCCAGGCTCGCCTCGCCCATGAAGGCGGTGAAGAACGGTTTCCCGGTCTGCTTCGCCGTCTGGCCGACCACCTCGGCGAACTTGTCGTTCTCGGTCATGGCCTGGGGCGTGGTGAGGGCCAGCACCCCGTCCACGCCCGGGTCGGCCGCCACCGCCTCCAGGGCCGCCTGGTAGCGATCCTGCCTGGCGTCCCCGATGACGTCCACGGGGTTGTACAGTGCGGCCGTGGGCGGTAACGCCGCGCGCAGCCGCTCGATCGTCTCGGGTGCCAGCGTCGCCATCTTCACCGTGGACCGCTCCACGGCGTCCGCGGCGATGATGCCCGGGCCGCCGGCGTTGGTCACGATGCAAAGATGCGGCCCCGTGGGCAGCGGCTGGGAGGCGAAGGCCCGGGCGAAGTTGAACAGCTCCTCGAGGCTCTCCGCCCGGATGACCCCCGACTGCCGGAAGGCGGCGCCGAAGGCCTTCTCGGAGCCGGCCAGCGTCCCGGTGTGCGACGAGGCGGCGCGGGCCCCCGCGGCGGTGCCGCCCGACTTCACGATGATGAGGGGCTTGACCCGGCTGGCCGCATGGGCGGCCTGCATGAACCGCTGGCCGTTCTCCACCCCTTCGATGTAGCCCAGGATGACGCGCGTCTCGGGGTCCGCCGCCAGGGCCTCGATGAAGTCCACCTCGGACGTGTCCGCCTTGTTCCCCAGGCTGATGAATTTCGAGAATCCCACGTCGTTGCCGATGGCCCAGTCCAGGATCGCCGTGCAGAGGGCCCCCGACTGGGAGAAGAAGGCGATCTCGCCCACGGGGGGCATGCCGGCCGCGAAGGTCGCGTTCAGGCGGCTCTTGGTGTCAATGACCCCCAAACAGTTGGGGCCCACCACCCGGATCCCCAGCTCGCGCACGCGCGCCCGCAGGGCCTTCTCCAGCTCGGCCCCCTGGCCGCCGACCTCTTTGAAGCCGGCCGAGATCACGATGGCCGACCGGATCCCCCGGGCCGCGCACGCCTCCAGGGTGGGCAGGCACACCTTGGGCGGGATGACCAGGACCGCCAGGTCCGCCCCGTCCGGCACCTGGGTGAGATCCGGATAGCACGGGAGACCGCGGATCTCGCTGGCCTTGGGGTTGACGGGATAGATCGGCCCGGGAAACCCCGCCTGGACGAGGTTGTTGACGATGCTGAAGCCGACCTTCCCCTCCTCCCGCGAGGCCCCGATCACCACCACCGCATTGGGCTTGAAAAATCCGTCGAGCATGCTGTCCTCTGTTGACCCCGGAAAATGGAAGCTGGAAATTGGAAACGGGACGTCAACTGATGGCAGACAGGACCGTGTGGCCTCCGGCCTCCAGGTGCACCAGCAGCGGGTCCACCGTCACCCCGTCCAGGCGGAACACCAGGACCTTCTTCTCCTGGCCGCGGTGGGCGGCCGTGGCGGTGACCACGCTGACGATGTCGCCGCCCTGTTCCTGGATGATCCGGCACACGTCCAGGAAGGCCCCGGGGCGATCCTCCAGGACCAGCTCCAGCCGCGTCTGGTTCTGCTGGATGCCCATCACCTCCACGAAGGCGGCGAGGATGTCGGTCTCTGTGATGATCCCGACGAGGTCCCCGTCCTGCAGCACGGGCAGGCCGCCGATCTTGTGCTGCAGCATCAGGCGCGCCGCCTCCTCGATGGGACTATCCGGGGTGACGGTGTACACCTTCCGGGTCATGATCTCCCGGATCTTGATCTTCTCCAGGAGGTAGTGCAGCTCGTGGATCTCCAGGCTGGTGGCCGGCGAGGGCGCAGCCTGTCGCAGATCCCGGTCGGTGACGATGCCGACCAGCCGGCCCCCCTCCACCACGGGCAGATGGCGGATGCCTTTCTGGCGGATGAGGGTCATGGCGTGCCGGAACGAGTCCTCGGGGCCCAGCGTCACCGGATCGCGCTTCATCCGCTTCTCGACCAGCATGGCTCTCCTCCTCGGCCCGTTCCGCCCGCGGACACCCGCCGCGGACTGGGGACCCAACGCCCGGCCGGCCCCGCCCCGGCGGGGCTAGGCCGCGGCGCGAATACTGACGACCGGGCATGGGGCCGTGCGCACGACCCGCTCGGCCGTGCTGCCCATGATCAGGCGATCCAGCCCGCGGAGGCCCTGGGT